>JBCCKK010000286.1:0-4161 GCA_039027395.1 Verrucomicrobiota bacterium
ATGGAACCGAGTTCTCTGTCTCCGGGCTACAGGGAACGGATACGGTTGAATCCGCCAGTCTTTTCAGTTTGGGTGCTGCACAATCTGCCGGTGCGGGTAGTTATACGATTTCCATTTCTGACGCAACGGGTGGAACCTTTGATCCGTCTAATTACGAGATCACTTACGTTCCAGGAACTTTAGAAGTATTTGTAACGGATGTGATTTCGGGACTGACCCCCGAGCAGCAAAATGCACTAGCCTCTCTGCTAGAAAATGATTTCGATAGTTATACCAGGGAACGCTTGCTGAAATTCTTGAACAGCAAAGAGGGACGTATTTTGTTTGAGGGAGATCCGGATAAGACACTCGAGAACATCCTGCTCTGGATTTCCAGCTTTGACTTAGCAGGGTTATGAGAGTTTCAACGATGCTCTACAGCAGAAAGGAGTTCCTATGGCGTGAACTTATTTCGCATCAGCAGTTGATCAATGCTTTGACTAAAGGTCTGCTCCAGTGTTTTTGCTGGAACAAGTTCTTCCAAACGCCGCGAGCGATGCATGTATTCGGAAACCAACAATATGATCAATACTGCAGTTGATCGAGGATGTGTTACATGAAAGTCGCCCGTCTTATTTCCTTGTTCGATCATGCGGCTCAGACGCTCCGAAGCCGGTTCGAGCATTGTTTGAATCAACATTTCATGAATCTCACGATCCTGTTCTCCCATATTCAGTTCGACTCGCCAAAATTTCTTTTTCAGCTGTCGCCGATCATTTACCATATCGAGAAATCGATCCATCTTTTCACTGGGTCTCAAGGTGTCGTCGCTCAACCAAGCGTCCATTTGTTCCTCCATCGTTTTCATGATTCGCTTGGCAACTCCTGCCAGCAACGCGTGTTTGCTGGGGAAGTGGTGATAGAGTGCTCCGGCCGATATACCCAGTCCGTTGACGACATCGCTGATACTCGCGGAGAGAAAACCTTTTTGCGAAAAGACCTTCTCAGCCATATCCAAGATCTTGCTTTTGCTGTCCTTGCCTTTCGGGGTATGGCTCCTGCCCTGTGTGCTGTCTGTCTTCATTCAAAAACGGATTTAAAAACAATTGCTGGGGCATGTTAAGACAATATAACAAAACCGAAGTCGGTTTTTTTAATTGATTTTTGGTTTTTAGCCGGCATTATTACAGACAAATCGATCACACGAGCGATGATATATTTGAATACCTTGAAACGGGTCTGAGGATGGATCGTCAAACCACAATGAGTAAAAACGGAAGGAGGGACAATGAATCCAAACGATCAAAAAAACAGTGAGCCGATACGCTTTACAGGAATGGAGACAGGGCCGGGACCTGAATTGTTTGAGCATCGGCCGGAAAACTTAGCCACCACTAAAAAGCCCCCATCCGTTCGCCTTCGGTTGGGTAAGCTGCGCTCCAAATCGCCAGAACCCACAGAATAACTTATCGATTTCACCCCGACATATCCTGTCTAAACCCACATCGGGGTGAACCTCAAGAAACGCGCAACCCCCGGGAGCCTTGTATGGTTTCCGGGGGCTTTGAGTTCGACGAAACATCAGATCGTCAAAACTGCAAATAACAAAACCAAATTCGGTTTTTATTGTGCTCCATAGTTTTATCGTGACGCTTAGATAAAGGATGACTCCCTAAAGGATTCGTTGCAGATGCAAACGAAAGGACCACCTGGGGGTGAAAGACTATTTCGGTTCGGGCTGATTATGCCTTTCAGCTCAACGATATCGGAAATGCGCGTTACGTTTCCCGGCTGCATCTTGGGGTTATTGTGAGTTATCAAATCGCCGAAATGCCACCGTAGATGTTTTGACATTATATGTTAGGGGTTCATTACATCACGTGATGCTTTCATCTTTATATCGTATTCGTGTTTTTGGGCTAGGGTTTGTGTCTCAATCTGTGGGTTTGGTTGCTTTGTTTTCTATTCTGCTTGGTGGGCTTCAAACGAGTGTCAAGGGAGAGGCTTATCTTGTCCCTGGAAGTGAACTGCAACGGCCGCTACGGCATGTGCTAGAAAAAAACTTCCAGGGCTCACATGGCACTTTAGGAGCCATTGTCTTTGATATGAATACTGGGGAGCCTCGCGGATTAACCAATGCACATGTTTTGTTAGGAGAACCCTTGATCGAAGAAATTAAGCGAACCCGACAGCCGGTAGATCAGAGTTGGGCCTACTCTCCCTATAAGGTGGATGACCTCAAGCTAGAAATGGCCTTGGCCGGAGGAATACTAGGAAATGTTACTCGTTTCAAACATGGGGAAACGCATGATGGAGAGACTTCTTTGTATTTCGATTGTGGTATTTTTGATTTTTCGTCGGTCTACAAACATCGGACTAGGGTGATTGTGAGTCGCCGATATCACTCATTTCCGTTTCCGATCGATATCTACCAAGATCCCCCGAAGCAAAAACAAAAGGTGCATGCCGTGACATCACAAAGTGGTTTAATTACAGATGGGGTGCTTTTTCCTTATTCGCACCAACAAGTATCGAATCATTGGTATGAAATAACACTGCTCCGCCAAAAGTGGCGGAATACACCGCGTGAGCAGCGGGCTGCTCTAGGGCTGGCTACCAGACCTGGAGACTCGGGATCCCTGTATTATAAGCCATCACTTGGGTTTGCTGTTGGGCTGCATTATGGTGGGAGTGGTCCCGTTGAAGAGAATGAGGATATACGTCGCAGGCAGTTTGCCCATGGTGCGGGAATTCCTTTGGAGCGGGTGATGAAGTCGATGAATGTCTATTTCACTGGTCCGACACGCACTATGGCGGCAGGCCTTGTACCGATAAACGGCACACTACAACCCGCTTTATACGTATTTGATTCGAACTGGGATCTATGGACAACACCTTTGTATCTCAAAGATCGAAGAAGCTGGTGGGACAGGCTATTAGGGCGATCCAGTGAAAATCTCGAATCCCAATTGGAGACAGTCCGGAGCAATCCATTGTTAGCGGAGTTAAAAACAGAATGGAAAAAAACGAAGACAGACCCTCGTACTACCGGGTTTGGGGTTGCTTCGTATCTGCCAGGGCATTCCTTAGGAAGTCGAGAAAATGCGAGACCTCATTTTTGGTTTCGAACTCCTGGTAAAGCTACACTTGGGTTGGCTAAAGTAGATTGGGCAGGAAAACGTCATCTGAGTAGTCCGGTGGCTCAGGGCAGAAGTATAAAATACGAGAATCTTGTGACATCCAATGTGACTCCGCTTGTTACTCGTAATGGTACGCATCTTTGCTTTTATAGAAATGGTGAAGGTTTTATCTCTGTTGCGATCAAGATTGATAATGAAGGTTTTTTTCGACATAGTTATCTGACGGTGCCTGGAGATGCAGGACGATGTCTCACTGAGATCTCCGCAGCAGCTCATCCGGAGCGATCCGAGATTTCCATTTGTGTTATTGGAAAGGACGGAAAAACTTATGTGCGACGAGGGGGCGTCCAAGTGGGTAAACCCACTTCCGTTGAACACTCAATTCAATGGGGAGACGCATGGAAATATGTTTCAAATTTCAAATATTCTGAGGTGCCAAAACTGGTTTATGCCAAAATGGTTAAAGATCAGGAGGAGTATAGTTTGCTATTACTGGGGAGAAGAGGAAAAGAGCTTACGCTTCAACGAGTCGATGACCATTTTTTTGACTCAGAGGAAAAAGTCCAAATCTATAATTCATCCGCAAAGATTTATGGTTTCTCAGGCGACTATGGTTTCCCAGGGGATTTAGGTAATGAAATATCGCTGATTCCTGGTTTGGAAGGAAGCTTCTTTCTATTTCAGCGCATACACGGCAAAACCCCACGCATTCATGCCTGGAAGTGGACTCCTAGAACGCGAGGTGTTAAATCAGCGAGAATGTTTTCTCCTCAAGGAGTTACAGCTCTTCCCGAAGGTAATGATCTGATCGATCCTCTCGAAGTATTTGTTGACTATCCCGTTTCCTCGGATGATCGCACGGCTACCGTGGTGTATCCCAAGCCTGGTTCAGGTGGCACAGTTTCGGGTCCCCGCCGGCCGGGGGGTCCTTCGGGTGACTAATGGCAGTCATTGCTTCCGGATTGTGTCATCGTCTGAATGAAATTCTGCCTGCTTTTATATTCCGGCTGGCTACCATCATGACCCTATGTCTCTATTGCAG
>JBCCKK010000287.1:0-4161 GCA_039027395.1 Verrucomicrobiota bacterium
CGTTTATGGTAAAGCAGGAAGGCCCCAACAACCCCTAGAATCAGCACCCCGATAGAAGCTCCCATGACAAAACCCTTTCCGCTGTGGTCCGGATCGAACGTTGCATCGATAAAATGGGGTATCATTTGCCCCCACCCTCCGATAACCGACAAGATGGCTAAAACAATCAGAGGCACTACCATCACCAGCGGTGATTCGTGAGCAGTAGCTACCGCATCGCTGCGTTCTTTTCCGAGAAATGCGATGAGAAATAGTCGAACCATATAGAATGCAGTCAAACCTGCAGTGAACACCAGCAGTCCAAACATCAGAGGATCTTTATGATAACCAGCAAAAAGTATCTCCTCTTTACTATAGAAACCGGAGAGGAAAGGTGTTCCAATTAAGGCAAGGGTTCCAATCAAGAACGTCCAGGCTGTTATCGGCATTTTTTTCAACAACCCTCCCATTTTCCAAACATCTTGTTCGTGATGTAAGGAGTGAATAACCGAACCCGCTCCCAAGAACAACAATGCTTTAAAGAAAGCATGCGTTGTCAGGTGAAACATCGCAGCCACCGTTGCGCCGAGTCCTACAGCAGCCACCATATATCCGAGCTGTGACAGCGTCGAATAAGCCAAAATCTTTTTAATATCATTCTGTTGAGTCGCTGTAAGTGCGGCCATGAGAGCCGTGATGATTCCGACCCAGGCAATAATCGTCAGCGTCATTGGAGCGAGTTCTAGAATGAAGAACACTCGACAGAGCATGTAGACACCCGCTGCAACCATTGTCGCTGCATGAATCAATGCAGAAACCGGGGTCGGGCCCTCCATTGCATCGGGTAGCCAGACATGAAGTGGAAGCTGGGCCGATTTACCCATACATCCCATAAACAATCCAAAAGCAACCAAACTCACTGCTGTTTCCGCGACGCCAAATGGCATCCCGATTGCCGCAACGGTTCGCTGAAGCACCTCAATATCAATACTTCCCCAAAGCCACCAGACACCCAAAATTCCAAGTAAAAAACCAAAATCCCCAACGCGATTGACAATGAATGCTTTCTTAGCCGCTTCCGCCGCACTCGGCCGGTTAAACCAGAAGCCAATCAAAAGATAAGAACTTAGACCAACCAACTCCCAAAAGATGAACATCATCACAAGGTTACTGGCTAGAACAATCCCTAACATAGAAAACATAAACAGGGAGAGCTTCGCAAAAAAACGAGAGAGACCCGGATCCTCTTTCATATATCCATACGCGAAGAAATGAATACAAAGGCCAACACCTGTCACCACTAAGAGCATCGCGTGGGCGAGAGAATCGTTCATTGCTCCCATGGAGATAGTCAATCCGTCAAACTCCATCCAAGACCAAGTCATCACCGGAAGGGTTCCAGGCGCAAAGATAAGAAGTAATGTGGCGATGAACGAAACCAAACAAGCGGCGATAGATAACGCGACAGACGCCTTTTTAAATGGGTGCAATACCAAAGCGATCGTGACAGCAGCAAAAAAAGGAGACAGTAAAATAACCCAGTTCATGACAGCCTCTTAAAATTTCATTTCCATCAAATCGTTAACATTGGTGGTCTGTCGCAATCGGTAAAGAGCCACAATCAGAGCCAATCCCACAGCAACTTCAGCAGCAGCGACCGTGATAATGAAGAAAACCATCACCTGCCCATTAACCGTCGGAACGACACTAAATCGATCAAACGCAACAAGCGCCAAATTTGCTGCATTGAGCATGAGTTCCAAACACATATAAATGACGATGATGTTGCGGCGCATCACCACCCCGATCAGACCGATTAGAAACAGCAAGCCACTCAGGACAAGATAATGGTTCAGCGTGATCTCGGTAAACGCATTCATGAAGAACTCTCCTCGCTGCGTTTAGAACGATCGCCCTCGCGTCGACTGAGCATAACTACGCCAATGGTCGCTACCAGAAGAAGCAAAGCCGTCACCTCAAACGGAAGTAAGTAATTCGAAAAAAGAACTTCGCCCAGCTTCTTAGCTGTAAGCTTCTCAGGACTTTCCCCCCAAGTTAAAATCGAACTGCTCTGTGGCAGATTTTTGAGAACTCGATCAAAGATGAAAAAGAAGGCAACTCCTAAAAGCCCCGTTAAACTGAGTTTAACCCAAGGAAAGGGACGTCGCTCCTCGGCCTTGATATCGAGTAGCATGATGATGAAAAGGAATAAGACCATCACCGCACCCGCGTAGACGATGATTTGAACCATAGCCAAGAAAAATGCTTCGAGACTGACAAAAATCGCAGCTAAGAAAACAAATGTGATAACCAAAGAGAGCGCTGATGCTACCGGATTGCGATTTAAAATAACCGCTAACCCAGATCCTACCAAGCCAAACGCCAAAATCCAGAAAACCAGAGCTTCCATGCAGCAACCTATCCGTAGTAAAAGGGGTTTGTCTAATCCGAGGAATCTCGACCCTGCGAATTCTTCCCCAAGGACCTCGCAAGGCTTCCAAACCAAGAAACAACGTCACTCAAGCCTGAAAATCAGAAGGTTAAGGTAGAGCAAGACTCGGTCAACTCTAATATCGGAAAAGTTCCTTTGCGGTAGCGGATGCTTACTTACCTTCCCATTTTTTAATGGGTCGAGGCGTCACACCCCCCATTTCATAAAGCGTTTGTTTATCATGAACCATGCTTTCACGATCATAGCCGACTTTGATAGGGTGATCCCTCTTTAGAAAAATCGCCTCCTCTGGACAAACCTCTTCGCATAGACCACAGTAAATGCAGCGAATCATATCAATATCAAACTGTTGAGGTGCTTTCTCCACGTGGGCAAACGGAGCATTATAGGGAATCGACCCGGGTTCAATTTTGATAGCACGTGGGGGGCAAATAAATTCGCACAGCTGACAGCTCACGCACTTTTCCCGCTCCGCTTCGTCTTTAACCAGGGTGGGTGCACCCCGATATCCGTCTGGAAAAATCCACTTCTCTTCGGGATATTGCATGGTCATCATCCCGTTTTCGGACATGTCCAAAATCGATCGCTCCTTTTTCTTACGAGCAAAAATGAGCTGCAAAAACGTTCTTAGTAGGTGTTTAAATGTCAGGGCTAACCCGCCAAAGATAGCCGGGAAATAGAGCTTCTCGTGGACTTTCAGTTCAGGTCGCCGAACGATCATCAGTATTTAGTCTAAGCTACTCAGCCTTTGAAGCAATCCCATATCACAAAAAAGTGCCTCGCTGTGAAGATTCGACTGAAGCCTTAATAGCTTCTTTGTTTTTCGAAACGGATGTAATCGAGAATGGTATACTTCTCACCTTTTAACTCTCCTAGCGTCATCGTCAGATAATAGGTCCCCTTAGGGGGTTTGTAAGCTTTCACTCGCTTGCTGATTTCCCCGTAATAGTAGCCGGCTTTGAGCGGGTCTTTATCAAATTTTCCGAGGATATATCCGTCAATGGAACCTCCTTTGTACTTTTTCTTCGTTGCCCACAACCGAATCTCTAGAGATCCCGTACTACCATTCGAATTCTCGTTTGTGATCTTGTCTGCTCCGAGAATGACCTCATCGTCATCGAACTTATACCGAGCATACCCAATAAACCGCACTGGATCTTTTTTTTCTTTGGGTGCTTTAAAGGTCTTCACCTTATCAAACGCGATATAATCTTTTATCAAATACTCTTCTCCGTCGTATTCCATAAGAACCAAAGCCAGATTGTATGTTCCGGGAGGAGGTCGTCTGAAATCGACTTGTTCTCGCACATCCCTGTAAACATAACCGGCAGCTAGGCCTTCCTTACGAAAGCTTCCCAAGCGATGTCCATAGATACTGCCTCCTTGGTACGGTTGAGTTGTTCCCCATAATTCAACTTTTAGAGTTCCCGAGGATCCCGCAGAGGCCTCGTTAACAATTTTGTCCACATTCAAAGTGACTCGATCGTCCTTCCAAGAATATCCACCGCTCCCCACAAATCGTAACGGCTTCTTGGCAGCCTTTTCGGGTTTCACGGTCAACACATTTTTAAACGTTCGGAAGTCGATCGTTACAAATTCGTTGTTCCGATATTCCCTCAGCATAAGTGATACATAATAGTCGCCAGCAGGAGGGCGCTGGAACGGGACTTTGGCACGAACATCTTTAAAAACAAACCCTGCCTTTAGCTGCCCTTTTCTCAAGCTTCCCA
>JBCCKK010000288.1:0-4144 GCA_039027395.1 Verrucomicrobiota bacterium
CTTCGCCAAAGGATTTTGAGACTTCATCGCAATACTCTCTTTCTCTCAAGTGGGTTTCAGCTCCCAAGTTTGCAGCAATGGTAAGCATTTTCGTTGAATCAGATGAGACAACGATTTTCTTAATCATCGATACTTGTTTCAGCGTCTCGATTTTATGCTCAAGGAGGGATTTTCCCGCAAATGCAGCGAGATTCTTATTTTTCAGTCGGCGGCTACCCTTTCTTACGGGAACAACCGCTGTAATGTCAGCAGTTTCGCATTTCATAACATACTTGCTCAAAATTAATTTTTAGGTTCCTTCGATAATTTGTCTTGTGTTGGAAGTGCTTTGAAGGTTTCAAGGAGTCGAGAGTAGGTCGATTTGATAGAACTATTTTATCACGTCCACCATTGCATGTTTTTTGTTTTGGTTCACATAACGTCCTTTATGTTGCCTTTTTTCGGTTTTCCTTAAGATCGGTTGTATGAGACTTTCAAAATTGGCTGCATTTCTGAATTTTGCTTGTATCGATTTTGGTGATCCTGGCAATTCATTGAATTCTCGGCATCCACGAACAACGCTCGAACTCCTTTCTTCGTGGCGACATAAAAATCGAATCGAGCAAGATTGGGGATGGTTTTTGGAATCGTTTGATGCTCTTTTGGAGTTCTGGGTGGATCGAGGAATAATTGATTCGAATCCGCTTCGATCAGAGGCCGCGAAATTTTATCTCCCGGAGGAATTTCTTACTTCCCGAAAGTCCGAGGGATGAATGAAGTAATGCTCTCTGATTTGAGGAGCCTCCCGGCTTTCGTGGGGCTCAAGGACGAGAAAAGCCGGCGAAGCTTCTTTGAATTTTTCACGGCAAACATTCGGAACAGGAATACTCGTGAAGCATACTTGAGGGCGATTGGTCCCTTTTTCCGATGGTGCCATCAGTCGTGTCTCGAATTGGCAGGTGTTGAGCCTATCCATGTCGCCGCCTACATTGAGCTGCTCGGCAAACGGAAGGCGGCGCCTACGGTGAAGCAACATCTCGCGGCCATCCGGATGTTGTTCGATTGGCTTGTGATTCACCAGATCGTTTCATTCAATCCAGCTGCTCCCGTTCGAGGGCCTAGGCATGTCGTGAAGGACGGGAAATCTCCTGTGCTTTCGGCTGAAGAAACGAGGGAGTTGATTGAATCGATTGATATTCAAACTGGTGTTGGCTTGAGAGATCGAGCACTTATCGGAACTATGCTCTACAGTTTCGCGAGAGTTTCTGCGGTTTGTGGCATGAGTGTCGATGATTACTACTCCCAATGAAGAAGAGCGTTCTTTCGATTTCATGAAAAAGGCGGGAAAGTCCATCAACTTCCTTGTCACCACAAAGCTGAAGAGTTCATGGATGCTTATTTATACATGCTCGAAAATCCGCTCTGAAGTAGCCCCTTGTTCAGATCAGCGGAGGGCCGTTCAGGACGATTGAGCGAGAACGGAATTTCCCGGAATGGCGTCTATCGAATGATCCAGCGAAGGGCGAAGGAAGCTGGTCTGCGATGAAAGATTTGCTGTCATTCCTTTCGTGCGACTGGTATCACTGTGTTCCTTCAGAACGGTTGAGATCTTGAAACCGCCGCGCGAATTGCAGCCCACGAATCGCCGCGAACGACTAAACTCTATGACAGATCGTCCGATGCCTTGACTCTCGATGAGATTGAGCGAATTCGAATCTAGTCTTGTCTTTATGGTGCCTTCGTGTCAGAGAAAATTTCTTGCGAAGGAAAAAAATAGTATAGAACTGCAGCATAGCAGCAACCGCCGAAGAATGCCGGGTAAAAACTCGCGAGCCACGAAGTGGGTTCTACTAAGGTCAAGTCTGTTTGAGTTGCCGAGAAGCCCGTTGCCATCCAAGTGAGGATAAGCCTCCATGAGATACGGATTGTGTTCTGTTGGCGGAAGATCCGTACGTAGCCCCACATTAGGCAGGCTACGAGGCCCGCGCCAAGACCTCCACTTAAGATCCCATCCGCACCTGATCCGATGCCGCCACCAAGAGCGCCAATTGCACAGAATGCTGTGAGAAGGGAAAAGAGTTGCAACTTCGTGAGATCCTCATCAGGTTCTTGGATCGGGGTTCTGATTGGTTTTGATATTCCCAAAGAACTTGTCAGCTCTTGAAATCCGATTTCATATTGTCGAAAATCAGCCCTTTTCTTGTCACTTAGAATTAAAGGAATGTCGCAGTCTTCTGCAAGAAGTGGGAGGACTCGCACCTCTTTTGAAGAGATCTCGTGAGATAATTTCATCCGCCATTCAGTCTGAACCCAACCTGACTCAACAGCGTTTTTTGTCAGCCAGACCGCCACGTAATCAGCTTCAGTTATCCCGGTTTCTACCGATTGAGAGATCGACTCACCGACCTTTATTTCCCACTCGTCAAGCCAGACTTCAACGCCAGCTTGCTCTAAATCGTGTGCGAGTTTTCTCACTTCTCTTTTGTCTTTAGAAGAATGGCTTAAAAATATTCGCATCGAAACTGAGGGTATCGGGAAAAAGGACTAATGCACGATCTTTGGCGGGATATCTCTTTGTTTTCTTCCAGTCTATTTTGCACTTTCCTTGGGTGTTTTCTGTTGCAGAAGTCTTCAAATCTGTGGCGTTATTCGCTCACTAGCATCCAAGTAGTGATTGGCGGTTGTCGAGATGTCCGCATGACGAAGAGCGCATTGTGCGGCGAACAAGCCATGATTCTTGTTTATGATGCTCCCATATTCCTTCCTGAGCGCGTGAAGAGGCTTTTGATCCGCTACGCCGTTCTCTCTCAGCCAGCGATACAATCCCGAGAATGCGACTTGAGCCCTGATGTAGGAGTATGACGCATTCGGTTTGGGGGGATGGCGGCTTTCGACAACAAATTCTCCTTTTGAGGAGTGATACAGAGTTTCAAGAAGTTTTGCGATCTCTTGATCAATCGGAACGGTTGCGGAGCTTGAATCGCTTTTCAAGCCATAGTGCTCGTTGGCTTCCAGTCTGATTTCACACACGTCGAATTCAATTTGCGTCCAGAGAAGGGAATCTATTTCCTTCCTTCGCAATCCAGCTCCAATACCGAGCAAGAAAATCTTGAATTGTTGAAGGCGAAGTTCGAATTCAGCTGTGGACTCATCAGGTGTTTTTTCGGAGCCGAGTTCTTCCAAGGCTTTTGCGATCAAGTTCTCCACTCGGAACTTCGATTGATAGCGCTTTGGGGAGCACTCCCTTCGTCAGAAGTTTTCTATTCCATCGAAGGGGAGTTGTTCAGGAAGATTGAGAATCTCCGAAACCCGCTTTTTTACATTCGACGAGAAGAGGGCTTTTGCTTGTCGAATGAGAGAATTGGCGGATGTCTTTTTCTTTCGGATCATTTCGGGTGACTCGGCCCTTGCTACATAGTCGTGTCTCCATCGATCAACTGCGTCCGGTGTGACTCTCTCAAGCAATACTGCCTCGACCTTGGCGGTCCACTTTAAGTTTCCACCCTTTCGGTAATCGAAACGGCTCTTGTCCGATTTGATTCCGACGACGTCAGACACAATTTGTCGAAAGCTTCGGGTGTAATCGTTGAAGCTGCGATCGGAAGCGGAGGAATACTTCCTGGCTTCGGAAAGAAACTCTCAGACGGTGACCGGGCGATCTTCTACGGCTTCGTAGTTTGGGTGGAATTCAAACAGGGTTTCTTCCCAGCCGTTTCGAGCGAGAGACTTGTAGATTCGAGCTGCTTTCATTGCAGCATCCCGCTTCACTCAGAGTCAGAGTGGAAAGGTGTGACGGCGCCCCTCGAATTGTATTCTTGCAGTGAAGTGTGGAGCCTCCCTCTCGACTCCTTTTTCTTTGGCTTTCGGTTTGAAAATCCGATCCACCCAGAAACGATAATCCGACTTTGAAAAGGCCCGTGGCTTGCTTTCTTTTTCAACCTGTTTGCCATTTCCGTTTGCCATTTGTTTGCCACTTTTCTCCTCGGCAAGATTTGGCTGATTGATGGGTTTTTTTCACATAAGGTGTTGGTTATAAGTTAATTGTAAGGTTCTCTATCGCTAGTTGACGTGATTGTATTCAGCCTTACTTTACCGTCAAGTCGGTAACTACGGATCAGGAGGTTTGGGGTTCGAATCCCTACGGGTGTGCCATCGGATTTTCTTC
>JBCCKK010000289.1:0-4110 GCA_039027395.1 Verrucomicrobiota bacterium
CGGTTTCCAGATAAAGAACTCCTGCTTACATCCAAAGGAAGACAGGGAATTGATTGGATTGATCGATTTAAGCCATCGCTGGTTATTACCGACCTGCATTTGCCAGATGTTGACGGGTTACAGATCGTCTTAAAGAGTGTAATCAAACACCCTGAAGTTCCAGCCTTAGTCGTTTCGGGATTTGTAGCGTTAGAAGAGGTAAAAGAGATGACCAAGGGTTTTGAAAATATTACATTTGTTTCTAAGCCGTTCCAGTCACAGTTGTTAGTAGAAATTATTAATAAAGTCTATTCATCGGACCCCGATAGCCTGATCCGTGGAATGAATTTGATCAACCTAATCCAAATGATTGGCATCGAGCGAAAAACCTGTCACCTTGAACTTGCCCACGATACCGAAACGGGGATCATTGCTTTTGAGGAAGGGGTTTTACATTTTGCGGCCTCGCATAATACGGTTGGGAAAAAAGCCCTCCTCGAAATGTTGGCTTGGGATGATGTCAGTATCAGTGTTTTCAACAAAAAGAAAACTCGCCGAATTAATGTGGACGAGCCAATGCAGAAGTTAATCATTGAGTTGTGTCAGAAATTCGATGAGCAATCAAAGAACGCACCTTCCTTCAACAATTAGGGAATAAAAAACTTGTTTTTGCTTCCTTAGAGCTTGAAGCAAAGATTCCCAGGAACTATTTTCCTAAAATACATTATTGTTCTGGTAATCTAAAAGTAATGGAGCAAGGTAGTTAAGGTACATTAAATTCCCAAAGAGAAGATTTTTTGCTAAGGATGTTTATATAAATTATAGAGAGTATGCTCTATATTACTAGAGGCGAGAGGGTTTGTTAAATGGATGCAAAAGTTGTAGAGGTATTTCTTAAGGCAACGTCACTTTTTTTCTCGGATAAAACGCATAGCTCGTGTGAGCTGGGGGAGGTAGCCCTCCAGCCAGACCTCGAGATTGCAGCGGATTGCACCGTTATTGTTGGAATTGGTGGTTATTATCGAATTTGTCTTGGCTTGTGCCTCAGCCAATCGACTGTGAAGTTGCTTTCCAAGGAAGAGTTTGCGGATTCGGGTGGTGCTAGCTCAGAAGAGGATTGGCTTGGCTCTATAGCTCGTTTTATCGCGGAGAGGGCCCGTAATGATTTTGATTTCGACTACACAGTTTCCGTACCGCTATTGATTTGCGGACCGCCGAAGATCATGGGTTTCTCGTTAGAGGTCAGTAAATTTGTTGTTCCTATCCGTTGGAAAGATGAAACGGCCCATCTCTTAATTGCCGCGGAAGAACCCAAGGTTTATCTTGGACAGATAATTAAGTTTATCCATTCGCACTGTAAAACGGAGCAGGAGGCCAACTTGGCCGTTTACCAAGTATTTATGAATGTGCCCCAAAGCCTGCTTGAGCGTGAAGGAATTCAATCGCCTGCTTCTGCTCGAGAACACATCCCCTTGGAAAATCAAGAGCTCCAACTGGCGATCAGCAAGGCAACGGAGAAGGTCATCGGTGTTGCGTTCACTTGGAAGTTGTAATGACAACTTGTGCTCTGGCTGATTAGGAGGCCACTCGATCACCTCTTTGGTTTGCATAATGCCAGCCCGATTCTGCGGAAATAAACCAGAAGGCACTGAGCATCAGGCAAAAAAGTGACTCAAGAAAGAGGATCCCGCTAATTAGTAAGGCTCCCCCGATTCCTAGGCAGAGACTTCCGATGAGTAAGCAGCTGTAATAGAGGAGCTTAGGCATAGATCCTCCGAGCATCTGAGAGATTAAGCTCTGCAATGGAACCTCGGGAAAAATTGAAACGTGGTTGCAGATCTAGCCGGCTTCTTAATACATTAAATCCCTGACGGTGGTTAGCCCAGTCACCAGGTGAAGCGATCTCTCGGCCGCAATGGCAGCAGCAGCCTTCATTGGCTTCCCAGTCGGCTGGGTTCATGTCTTCTTGGCAGATGGGGCAGTGGATGATGTTGTTCATAATGATTTCTTTTGTTTAATTGTTCTGGAATCATCCTACTCTTTAGGGTAGGACATTTACTGTCCTATGGTTAAAAAAGTTCAAAAAAAATCAGAAAAAAGAACACGCCCTCCCTTGGCTCGAATGTTGCGTGTGCATGAAGCCCTACAAACAGGAGAATATCCCAACTGTAGCGGACTCTCTAAAAAACTTGAGGTCTCATCGAAGACCATTCAGCGAGATGTTGATTTTATGCGAGACCAATTGGGCTTACCCATTGAGTATGACCCCGAGCAATATGGATTCTTCTACACTGAAGAGGTTCGTGAGTTTCCTTCGGTTCAGGTCAGTGAGGGGGAACTCATTGCCTTGTTTGTGGCCCAGAAGGCCTTGAATCAATATCAGGGGACATCGTTTGAACGTCCTCTTGCTGCCGCATTTAGAAAACTGACGGATGGGCTAAAAGATGAAGTCACGATTGCTCTCAAGGACTGGGATTCGGTATTTTCATTTCGATCCGTAGGCCCTTCGGTGACAGACCTTAAGCAGTTTGAGCAGATTAGTGAAGCGGTTCGGCAGCACCGGGAGATTGAATTTGATTACCGGAAATTGACGAGCCGTGCCTATGAGGAGCGGCGTTGCCACCCGTATCATTTAACGTGTGTAGATCACCAGTGGTATTTGTTTGGTTATGATGTGAATCGGGAGAACATCCGAACGTTTGTGCTTACTCGTATGCGGGGACTACAAGTGCTTGAAGCAACATTCACACCGCCAGAGGAGTTCTCCGCAGCCGCCTATCTCGAGCAGAGCTTTGGAATCTTTAGCAGCGAAAAGGAGCACGAAATTGTAATTCGGTTTGATGGTTTTGCTTCTCAACTCGTACGAGAACGTATTTGGCATACCTCGCAGAAGTTGACCGAACTTGAAGATGGAACCGTTAAACTCGAACTCAAACTGGGAAGTTTACCTGAGATCGAACGTTGGATCCTCAGCTGGGGTGAGCATGCACGAGCGATAGCACCCTCGGAACTGGTTGCTTCAATAAAAGCCAAAGGAGAAAAAATGCTGGCCCAATATTCAACGGACAGAATGGGACAAGCGGTGTGAGCGAATGAGGACAGTGGCCATTCCAGCGCGATGAGCTCCGTCTATTCCCGATTGGCCATCTTCAAAAACGACGCACTTTGCCGGATCGACACCCATTTTCTCAGCGGCCAAGAAGAACATGTCGGGGTGAGGTTTGCCACAACCTTCTGCCACATCTTCTGGAGTGATCACCGGAGAGAAAACGCCTTTCATACCTATGAGATCTAGCGTTTTAAGAACGACCTGTTTAAACCCTCCTGAAACGACTGATACGGGGTGATTAGAAGCTTTTTCCAAGGCGAATGCTTTTACACTTTCGATTGCATCCATTTGGATCAATCGTTCCATAAAGATAGCTTCTTTGCGCTGAGCTAGCTTGATGGCATCGAGATCTGTGCCATGCTCATCATTAAGAATCGTGACGATTCGAGAGGTAGCAATACCTCCTAGTTCATAGAATCGGGTTTCAGGAAACAAGTGGTCGACATCATGCTCGGCCAATGCAGCGCTCCATGCCTCGAAGTGAAGCGGCATGGTATCCGCTAGGGTTCCATCACAATCGAAGATAAATCCTTCGAAGTCACCCTGAGGTAATTCAAATTCCATCGTGAGTCGGTTTAGGCAGAATATTGGTAGATTTCCAGATTTAAAATAGGAATGAGAGTTGCCAGAAAAGGAAAAAATCCTACATTCGAGTGTTACTTGTTACCATATGCACGAAGCCAATACATATGTGGACCTCGTTCCAAATGCTTCTTTAGGTCACTACACCATTGTTGAGCACATTGCCGATGGGGGGATGGGGCATGTTTTTCGTGGATTTGAGCCAAGTTTGCAACGGGAAGTTGCCATCAAAGTTCTTAAAAAAGAGGCTAATAGCATGATAAAGCCCTTCCCAATTTCCGACAAAAAATTTGGGCAGGGCTTCGCAGAGATAAAAAACGGCAGGAATAAGGCTGGCTTGAGCGACTTCGCTACAATGAAGCAGACAGCGCAGAGCTGGGAGCACCAAAAAAGCAAGTCCTTTGATTTAGAGAGACAGAAGGATGGGAAGCAACAACGGC
>JBCCKK010000290.1:0-4056 GCA_039027395.1 Verrucomicrobiota bacterium
AGCCTTTCCGATGTGGAATTAGTGAGGCATTTTGTATTCTCGAAGGAGTTTTGCGCATGGTTGGTCAATTGGAAGCGTTATCAAACACCTCTGAATCACGAAAGGTTCTTGAATTTGAGCTATGAGGAGATGCTTGAACCAGACGGTCACCGTAGAGGCGTAAATGCCCTGGCAGGTTTACTTTTCCAGGGTGAGAGCAGACTTTCCCGCGAGGAACTGGATTCTGTTTGCAAATCAACGAAATTCGATTCGATCAGCATCAATTTGCAAAAGGATCGGGAGGTTACAGAGGTTCCTTCTGCTTTCTGTCGAAAAGGAGTTTCAAGGGACTATGAGAATTACTTATCAGAAGCGGCATCAGAAAAGATAGAGCTTTTGATGGGTGGATTCGAGGGCGGTCTTTGAGTAGACGCTGGCATTGGATGCCCCGGCTAGAGGGATTCTTTGCTCAAAGAATTGGACCGATCACATCCATGAAAATGGGGTAATGCCACGCCGGTCATTCTTTGATTTTCCACTTTATCGCAATCAGTCATCATGAGCGACGGGAGGATCTTCCCTTTCACCCGGCAAGAGGTGAGTTTGTTCTGAGATAGTTTGCCTTGTTTTCACTTTTCGATGAGAAGGCAGGCTGAACTAATTATCCCATGCGGAGTGCTGATCCGGAGATGATGGTTCTGTTGGTAGGGTTTGGAGTCGATATAGGTGTCGACCGGTCCGAAAAGACTCTCGTCGGGAAGTTGAAGCGATGGTCCAAAACGATTTTTTCGTAACCAGTGTGAGATCATTTCAAGAGACGGTGGTGAAACCACGGAATGAGCGGTGTGAGTTGATGGTTCAAGCAGGATATCACAAACCAAGAGAATGAATGGCGCATTAGGGAGATTTGAAATAACGTCGGACACCAGGGGCCAAATATCTCCATTCCTGGCTTGTTGAACAGGAATGTGCATGATAAGGGCCGTCTTCGAGGAATCCCTAATCTTGGCATATGGTATTTCACCCGCGGAGTCTACCACTTGGACACGGTCTGCGAATACATTCGAGGGCGTTATTCCTTTGCAGTTCAGCTCCCTTTTCGCAGTGTTTAGACGACCGATTCGTCGACTCGGAGGAAAACTTTTCCAGTTCTCCGACAAGACGCAGATGATATCTGGCCCGAGCAGGGCCAGCGAATCAACCAACGAATTGTTTTCAGGATTTACGACGAGCAGGCGTTTTGTTTCACTCTGTTTAAGGTGTTCCTCAATTCTAGTGAGAGTGGTGATTAATTCCCACTGCCTACGATGATAACGTGGTTCCTCCTTTACGCGATCGCACCATATTTCGAATGTTTGAGAGTCACAATCGCTTTGGCTCGGGATGGTAAGGCTTGTTCTACTTGATCTGGAGATGCCAGTTATGATGGGAAGATTTGGGAGCGGACTCCGCAATCGACGAAGGCTTACTTTGGTCCCGATTTCATTAAGCCAGCTACCGTTCCAAAATCCTTCAGGGTTCCACCGGAAACAGACTGTCTCTTTCTCCCAATCTCTGAAGCATAGTGTAAGTTCATTGTTAGAATCTGCTTTAAGGCTCCAGAACACCTCTCGAGAACCAGCTCCCTTTGGTATGGCTCCGTTGGAGGCAAACTCCATGCTGCGTTGATGCTGCCCCTCCACTCTGTAAGCCCAAGCAGAGTCAACGAGAATTCTGAAGCTAGGGTCCTTGGAGTTTCCGAGAGGAATCCTCTTCTGTTTCGAGACTTGAATCCTGCCGTTCTCATTCTGCAGGAAGATACGGCCTCGCCACTCGCCTGGTCTTTTTTGGCGGAGTTCGGCAGCAGGTCTGGTTTCCGACGAAAACAATAGGAACAGACAGTCCGGAGTCTGCTTTATATCCCAGTATAATAATTCCTCCGATTTTGGGAACGAGTGAAGCCGCCCGTCTGCACCGAAGAGTATTCGACTATTCTCACCGCTCTCTGCGCATAAGTAGAAGGATGAACCTTGAATTTCACTTGCAGCCCTCAGCGCCAGATTTGATTTTTCGGGATCGACTTTCCAGCGGGGAATTGAATCGGTGCGCCCTTCCCAATTCTTTCGCAGCTCTCGGAGATGCTCAAAACACTCTTTTTCCAACTTGAATCCAGGTATTTTGAGGTTCGCTCCATGCAGCGACCATTTTGCCAGATTGCGATGCTGAAAGAGCCGGTTTCCCGAAAAATCATGCTGGCACATGGTTCGATTTACGAGATTTTCGATTCCATGGTTTGGCATGCTGTATGGAATCTCAAAGAAACGAAATGCAAAATGAAAGGTCTCTTTGTCACCGAGAAAATAGTGTCGGAAAAAGCCTGCATTTCGATTAAACCAGACCGCTAGCTGAAGTGCCTTCCAATGTCGCACTTTATCAATGAGAATCTGACCACTCTCAAACTCTGGTTCGTCCCGATACGGAATGTCGCAAATCTTCCATATTGGGTCATCAGAAGCCAGGCTAGTATAATCCGGCCAAAAAATTGCCCCAGTGAGAGAAAATTCCTCAGAATCGAAGAGCGTTGAGGGGTCGGAGACAGCCATGTTGTCCGCATCGAGAAACAGTACTTCTGCAAAGTTGGAATATAGGATCGCCTTTGGTTTCATCTCCCATCCACTTCCCACCGATGTTCCTCCTCTCTCTGTAATTCTCTCGTCGCATTCCACACATTGAACCCCTTTCTCTTCAAGAAGGGCACGTATCCTGTCGTCGACTTCTCCTTTGAAATGCCACAGCTCGATCGGAAGATCGCAGCCATGCTGACGAAGCATGCAGATACTCACCCAAGCAGAGGGAAGATAAGAAAGCCCGCCTGCACAAGTCACAATCCCTCTGCCCCGGAAGTTGACGTCTGGCAGTTTCGGGAGTGTGCACGCTGCCTGCTCAAGCTTCTTGGCTACGTTTCGCACAGTGAGTGGTGCGTCTCCGTTGGTTACACGTGACCAACGGGAATCAGTTGAATCGGTACGAGCTCTTTGAAATTTCAAATCTCGTTTGTTCCACTTCGTCAAAGATGCCAATCGATCAGCTTCTTGAGGTCGCAAATACTTCCATGGTCCGTTCGGGAAAAAATAGCTCTCAATCTGGGACACCACTTGTTCCGGTTGAATTAGGTCCATGAAGTTCTGCCTCATCTCAAAAGCCCCTTCATCATGAGGTTCTAAGGTGCCAGGCAGCGTGCCGTCGGTTGAGTTTTTGACGAAATCACTGCGAGAGGACGCTTCTGGGATGTGAAGAAAACGATGCCCGGGATAAGCTTCGAGTTGAGGGAGTCCATGCTTTCCCGCAATCACCACACAAGGCCGGCTCAGTCCTGGTTGAGGAGTTTCAATCGCTGCTGCGAGGTGCATAATCGACGACGCTGGACAAAGAATTCCTTGGGAATGGTAGACTAGCCGAATAAGTTGCCGGAGGTCAGTTCTTCCCCTGAGGTCGATAACTCCTTCCCAAGGCGGAGAGTTTGAACTTTCTCCAACCTGGACAAAGAGAATTCGTCCGATGAAGTGATCGATCACTTCCTGATACCACGAAGGGCTCCAGGCTTTGCTCTCAGCATCATGCGTTTCCTCCGCTGACACCAACCAAAAAGAACTACTAGACTCCGTGATTTCTTGGACCTGTGAAATCCAACTTTTTTCTGTTTCGGATACATAAATATCACCCTGTATTAACGTCGGTTCTATGTTGATTCCCAGTATGTTGGAAAGGTGTTGGGTGTAAGCGGTGGCAAGGTGATATGGAGCTACACCTTCCATCTGTGTGACAGGAATTTCGCAGGAAATCACTTCCGCTGTGGTATCCGCTTCCGAAAGTGCATTGACGTGCGGGTTGTGCTCCAGAAGTTGCGGATAGTCTGTGCGAATATCGGTTAGGAATTGCCCGGGATGCGACAAATGGAGGTCTCGAACAGCAGCCGTCAACATGGTGACGTCCTCCAACTTAAGTCGATTGGTCAAAATGATCTTTCTCATCGTAGTGTTCAGAGAAAAAGGGGGCACTTCAGTGCCCCGGTGGTGTGATTCGCTGGTAGGAGAGAAA
>JBCCKK010000291.1:0-4046 GCA_039027395.1 Verrucomicrobiota bacterium
ACATGACGTATCTCCACTGGAGAGGGCAAGTCGATCTCGATGTCCAAGCGAAGGTTGTTAAACACATCCTGGATCGCCAGCAGCCTGATGGAGGTTGGAACACTTACACAGGCGGGCCGAGTGAAATTAATGCTTCCGTTAAATCCTACCTCATTTTAAAGCTTGCTGGATACTCGGTGGATGATCCAGTCATGAAGAAGGCACATTCGGTAATCCTTCGTCTTGGTGGAATTCCAAAGATGAATACCTATGGGAAGCTTCATCTAGCCTTGTTGGGATTATTTCCATGGAAATACCTGCCTTCGATTCCGGTGGAGGCGATTCTTCTGCCGAATTGGTTCTATTTTAATATTTACGAGATGTCGTCTTGGACGCGTGCGATGTTTGTTCCCCTTTCCATCATTCATCACTTCCGTCCCATCCGCCTTCAGCCTCCTGAAAAACAACTGCATGAGCTCTATCCTTACGGAACGGAAAATCAGGACTTTTCCCTTCCGTTTGATGATGAGCTTTTCACCTGGAGAAACTTCTTCTTGTATTGGGATCGATTCTTCAAATTTGTTGAGAAGTTTCCTTATAAGCCATTCCGTACCAAGGCACTAAAGAAAGCAGAAAGCTGGATGATCGAGCGGATTACGGACGGTTCAGATGGCTTAGGGGCTATCTTCCCAAGCATCGTAGAATCGATTATTGCTATGAAATGTTTGGGCTATTCGGATGATCACCCGACTCTCCGCAAGCAAGAACAGGAATTGGAACGGTTCTTTGTTGACGATAAAGAGAACGATGATTTTAGAGTTCAGCCCTGTCTCTCACCTGTTTGGGATACAGCAATTACCTCCGTGGCACTCGTCAGCTCGGGAATTGAAAAAAACGATCCTCGCCTACAGAAAGCGGCAGATTGGCTTCTAGATCGCGAGGTAAAACGCAAGGGCGACTGGTGTGTCAAAAACCCTTACCCACATGCGAGTGGTTGGGCCTTCGAATACAACAATGACTTCTATCCCGATGTCGATGATACCTTCAAGATTCTTATTGGACTAACTCAGATTGAGGCGACAGATCCGGCACGTCAGAAGAAAATCATGAAGCGAGCACTCGACTGGGCGCGGAGCTTTCAATGTAAGGATGGGGGATTTGCCGCGTTTGATAAAGACGTTACAAAATCCTGGTTGGAACATGTTCCATTTGCCGACCACAATGCGATTCTTGATCCAAGTTGTAGTGACATCACGGCTCGGGGGCTCGAGTGTATGAGTAAGATGGGATACGATCGCAGCGATAAAGTTGTGAAACGCGCGATTAAATACCTGAAAGACACTCAAGAAGAGGATGGCTCCTGGTGGGGACGTTGGGGTGTTAATTACATTTACGGGACTTGGCAAGCGCTCCGGGGTCTTTATTGTATCGGAGAAGATATGAACCAAGACTGGATTGTTCGAGGACGTGACTGGATTGAGTCGTGTCAAAACTCCGATGGAGGTTGGGGCGAGACTCCTGCATCGTACGACAATCCTCAACTCAAAGGCCAAGGGCCGAGTACTCCTTCACAAACAGCTTGGGCGATGATGGGACTTCTAACTGGAAATGATCCTCACCGCGCAAGCTTGAAGCGCTCCACAAGCTATTTAAGCTCAACGCAAAATGACGATGGATCTTGGGATGAGGAATACATTACCGGAACGGGCTTTCCTTGTGTGTTCTACCTCAAATACGAGTTTTATAGTAAGAACTGGCCGATGATCGCGCTTTCCGAATTAAGAGATTTAATGAAGACTCAGACATCACCAGGAGCTACGGCTTAAGTAGAATTGCCCCATGGTTGTTGTTGCCTTTCCAACGGAATTTGAAGCAAAGGACCTTGTCCGTCAGCTTGAGGACAAACACCATCGTGTGGTCCAGGGAATTCCGTGTTACACAGGCAAAATTAAAGGTGTCTCTGTTGTTATTCCGATTTTAGGAATGGGCCCTGAGAAAGCCCATGCATCAACGCAAATCATTTTACAAAGCGATGAGATCAAAGTGTTTATCCTCGCTGGTTTTGCCGGAGCCCTGACAAGTGAGCTCACACGGGGACAGATCCTCGTAGCCCGAGGATACAGCCGAGAATCAGTCATCAACTATATCAAGTTACTTCCAGGATTTGATATTGCGGGATTGCATCCGGTAACCGAATTAGTTTCGAGTGCAGAAGAAAAGCGCCGCCTTGGCGAGGAAACAGGCTGTCAGATGATCGACATGGAAACGGCCTATGTTGCCAATTTGGTTCTAGGTGCCGGAGTTGAGTTTATCGCAATCCGGGCGATCAGCGACCTAGTAGATGAAGACCTTCCTGGCGATGTTTTGGAGCATGGTTACGACTATGCTGAAAGTAAATCGACGCCCGTCAAACTGATGGGATTTCTCGTGCTCCATCCAAATCGAATCAAGCCCCTCCAAGAATTCTTAAAGCCATTACCTGAAGTTCGTCGAAAATTGACAGATTTCTTGGTTACGGTGATCAATGAGTTCTAAGAATCCTTTTCACGATTCTTCATTTTTGCTTATTCCATTCTTCGGTTCCGTAACGAGTCTCGACCAACTCGGCGGCCAGAGTGTGTTCATCTTCTGTGAGTTGGCTAGGTATTGTCGGCGAAGCGAGGAGAGGGGTGAGTGTTTGCTCCAACGCGTGTGCAAGCGAATCCCAATCATACCCGCCTGGGGGTAGAATACTTCCTTGATGTAGTGTTCCCTGTTTGGTGCGCCTTTGGGCGGCACCGGCGAGTTTTAGATCGCCAGTAGCTACATCATATTTGACGGCCCGCTGGAAGCAGGCTGCGTTTTCTTCGGGATCTGCGACTGGAACGACATCGGCCTGAAAGCCTTCACGCTTGAGTGCTTCCGCAACGGCCTCATGGATTGCTTGGTAGCTGCTTGCTGTTCCTCGAGCATCTAAAGGATGCCCTTTGGGAAGGATGAGCGAATACGTGAGATCTTTAGCGTGATCGACCAGACCTCCTCCCGTATAGCGACGAACAAACGGGCGATCCTTAGGGGCTTCGAGCCAGGATTGAAAGTACCCAATACTGACGGCAGATTCCGCCCATCGATACAGCCGAAGCACAGGCTCTTCGACGAGGCGCATGAGTGCCTCGTCGGTTGCCATGTTGAGCGAACCACTCTTTGGGGATTCGATAATCAGCCGGCCATTGGGCATAGCGGTTAGGTTGCTGATGAAATTTCTAGATATCGGAGTAGCAGATGCCCGTGAAATTAGGTTCCGACCCGAAAAGTCATGTAAGGTAGAGAGGCCACCGTTTCATCGACTTCCTTTTCTCCATCCTGGAGGTCGGCAATCGGGTCCCAATGGCCACTCATTAGACCCTCCCGAGCGGCTTCCCGAATTTCACATGGGAACGCTGTCCCTCCCGCGGAGACTGTTTTGGTTTCAAGGTCGATTGTGATTTCGGTTGTCGGGTCCGATTCCACCATGCTGGCTAAAGTTAGCCGATCATCGTGGCTCACGGTAACACAAGGCATCCCGAGAGTTGTGGAGTTTCCAAAGAAGATTTCTGCAAAACCTTCGGTGATGATCGCTCGAAATCCATAACGGTAGATTGCCTGTGGTGCGTGTTCACGAGAGGAACCACATCCAAAATTGTTTCCACTTATAATAATGGAAGCGTCTTTGTATTTTTCTTCGTTTAGTGGATGTTCTTTTTTCGTTCCATCCTCGCGGAAGCGAACGTCGTAGAACATGTATTCTCCGAGTCCGTCAAACGTAACGCATTTCATAAATCGGGCTGGAATAATCCGATCCGTATCTAAATCATCTCCGGGAATGTGAACGCCGCGCCCACTTACCCCCGTTATTTTTTCTAGTGCCACTGTGTGAATCTCCTGTTTGTTAAATTGTGCAAGTGGGTTTAGGTGGAAAACACCTTTCGAGAATCGCTTACTTCGCCCGTAACTGCGGCAGCCGCAACCATCACGGGGCTCATCAGCAAGGTTCGGCCCGTAATACTCCCTTGTCGGCCTTTAAAGTTCCGATTACTGGAGCTGGCACA
>JBCCKK010000292.1:0-4030 GCA_039027395.1 Verrucomicrobiota bacterium
ATCGAATTAGGCGTTCCATTCTCAGACCCAGTTGCAGATGGTATCGTAAATCAATTAGGCTCCCAACGGGCACTCGACGCGGGAACGACCGTTAGAAAAATATTGGAAGCCGTCAAAAAGATCCGCGAGTTCAGCCAGATTCCTATCGTTCTATTTACCTACTACAATCCAATTTTTAGTTATGGGGTGGATCGGTTTGCTTCCGAAGCCGAAGCTTGTGGGATCGATGGAGTATTGGTTCTCGACCTTCCTCCAGAAGAGGTGGAGTCCGAATGGAATATTCCAGATAGTATTCGCCGAATTTCTTTGATCGCTCCCACAACTCCCCTGGATCGAATCGAAGACATTTGTCAGAACAGTTCAGGATTCATCTACTATGTCTCAAGAGAGGGTGTCACAGGAATGCAGGACTCCTTACCACCTAATATCGAACATCAGATGAATATGATTCAAGAGAAAAGCCAACTTCCGATTTGCGTTGGCTTTGGTATTTCTTCTCCTGAACAAGCTGCCGCAGTCGCTCGATTTGCAGAAGGTGTTGTCGTTGGAAGTGCAATCGTGCATCGAATCGGAGAATGGGGCGATACTCCTAGTTTGCCGACCCAGCTCAAAGAGTTCGTCAAACCGATGGTCGATGCAATCAACCCTAAGACCTAGTCCATGAGTCGACTCTTAGGTCTCGATTATGGCACTGAACGGGTAGGAGCGGCCCTAAGCGACCCGACCGGAACCCTTGCCACACCGATTCCATTCCTACGGGTTAAACCCTTCAATAAGTTCTTAGGAGAACTCAAACGCATGGTTCGAGAAAACGAGGTTTCCTTAATCGTTATAGGAATTCCCAGAAATATGGACGGAACGTATGGACCTGCAGCCGATAATGCCCGCGAATTCGCCCGAAGAGTTGAAGAAACCATAACTATTCCTATTGAGCTCTTCGATGAGCGGCTAACCACCGTTCAAGCCGAAAAAAGCCTTCGAGCCAGTGGAAAATCGGCCAAAAAACAAAAATTTCTCATTGATAGCGCTGCTGCTCAGATTATTTTGCAATCATATCTTGACCATCGTACTTTCTTGTAATAAACATTTTATACAAGTTTAACCGGTTAATTACGTGAAAAGTACATTTGGTTTAATCATTCTTTCTGCTCTTATTCTCTTTGCAACTCAGATTCGCGCTCAACAAGTAGCATCAGAACCATCGAACCCCGACTATCGGACGGCTGCACAGACGCGAGACCTGGTGAAAGATCCTTTGTTTCAGCGCAATCGAATTACTTTGCAGCTTACCGCTGGAGCGCTGGCATCCCATGTTGGGATTGGACCGGAAACCGACACTTTCAATTATACAAT
The DNA here is from genome assembly GCA_039027395.1 of Verrucomicrobiota bacterium. Taxonomy (GTDB): domain Bacteria; phylum Verrucomicrobiota; class Verrucomicrobiia; order Methylacidiphilales; family JBCBYL01; genus JBCCKK01. The sequence goes on from JBCCKK010000292.1 coordinate 1,354, forward strand.
GACCAATCTTCGGTTGGGATGGATGTTAAACACCCCTGCTATGAGCAGCCACCCATTAGACGGTAATGTAGAATTTATCTTTGAACTATCCGCAAGCGGCATTTTTGAAGGCGCAGGAAACTACCTTGTTGGACCTACGGCTTTGATTCGATACAACTTTGTCCAACCCAATTGGGTTGTAACTCCTTACATTCAAGTCGGAGCTGGTCTTACATTTACGGATGCATCCGATGATCAAAGCCAGCGAGCAATTGGCCAAGAACTCGAATTTACTCCTCAGGCTTCGATTGGGCTAAAATATCAGGTAGCAGATAACTGGACTTTCGATGGCGAATTCATCTACCACCATATCTCAAATGCAGGACTGTCAGACCGAAATTTGGGTATTAATGCCTTAGGTGGAATGATTGGATTCACCTACTACTTTGATCGTCTCTGGGATTAATCGCGTGCCGCGAAGTTCTCTGCAGAAATCAAGCCCTGAAACCAATTATCGCTTAGTCATCTCGTATCGAGGCACTCGCTTTCGAGGTTGGCAGAAGCAAGGGTCCTCTCCGACGATTCAGTTGGAAATTGAGCAGGTTCTAAGCCGACTTTGGAGCCGACCTATTATCATTCATGGATCGGGGCGAACGGACACGGGGGTACACGCACTGGGACAAATCGCTCACTTCCACGCTCCTCTTCGTTTTAAGGATACACGTAAGCTCAGAAACGCATTAAACGCCTATCTCCCTGATGACATTCGAATTCTCGATGTCCGCAAGGTTCTAGACGATTTTCACTCTCGATTCTCGGCTACTAGCAAGGAATATGAATATCTACTCTTCTGCCGAGAAGTTGCAGATCCTATGGAACTCAATCGCTCTTGGCACCTACGTCGTAAGCTCGACCTTTCATCGATGAAACAAGCTGCGGCCCTTCTTCTGGGAACCCACGATTTCGCCTCCTTTGCCAGCAATCCAGGGTATAGTAGAGAGACAACCGTGCGAACGTTGCACAGAATTCAGATTACCCAAAAAGGCCCGCGAATTCGCATCCGCTACCACGGCTCAGGGTTTCTTTACCGAATGGTTCGCAATCTCACGGGTGCCTTAGTCCGGGTGGGTGACGGCCGTCTCAACATCGAGGAAATCGCGAAAATTCTCAAAGCAAAGAATCGTAGCGAAGCCCCTCCTCCCGCTCCCGCCCATGGACTTTATCTTGTCAAAGTGCACTATCGGAAATAAGAAGAGGTCGCATGGTAAACGTCGTTTTAGTTGAACCTGAAATCCCTCCAAACACCGGAAACATTGCTAGATTCTGTGCCGCAATGCGATGTCCGCTTCATTTAGTGCAGCCATTGGGCTTTTCACTTGATGAAAAACACCTCAAGCGAGCTGGTATGGACTACTGGAAGCAAGTCGATGTAACAGTCTGGAATAGTTCCGATGAATTTTTTGAGTTTCTTGATACAGAAAAGAAGCGATTCTTCCTGCTCTCAACCAAAGCCAGCCAGAGTTACACAGAGGTTAACTTTAAGATAAATGACTTTCTAGTCTTTGGCCGGGAAACAAAGGGATTACCTGAATCTCTCCTTAAAGCTAATTCCGAGCAAAGCTTGACTATTCCCATGCTGAACCCTGAATCTCGGAGTTTAAATTTAGCTTCTGCGGCCAGTATTGTTACGTTTGAAGCTCTCAGGCAGCTCAAAGCAGTTTAAACAGCGTGTTCCGCAATCAGATTTTTGGCTAAGCCCAGGGCAGACTCCGATTTACCTCCGAGCATCCGTGAAATCTCGACCTCACGCTCACCATTCTTTAAGTGAGCAAGCTGCGTTTGTGTCCGACCCTCATGAACACTCTTCTCAACCCGATAATGAACATGACCGGCAGCCGCAACTTGTGGCAAATGAGTAATACAAAGAACCTGATGCTCTCCCGCAAGGTTTCTTAAGCGTTTACCCACTGCTACTGCAGTTTCACCCCCCACGTTAGCATCAACTTCGTCAAAGATCAGGATCGGAACTTCATCCGAAGCTGCTAACACACTTTTAACCGCCAACATGACGCGGGCCATTTCACCACTGGAAGCGACAGCCTTCAAAGGGCGCGCACTTTGCCCGGGATTTGGTGCAAAGAAAAACTCGCAGCGGTCATACCCACGGGACTGGAGTTTATCGAGAGGGGCTAGTCGAACTTCGAAATGTGCTTGATTAAACCCCAGGAACTGTAGTTGCCCTGTAATTTCTTCGGCCAATTTTGCTGCAACGCTGCTTCGACTTTGCCTTAAATTCTCGGCTAAAGAGGAAAGTTCTTGCTCCAATTCATCTGACTCTTTCCTGAGAATCTCGACTCGCTCCTCTCTTCCGGCAAGCTCAGCTTGTTCGACTTTCATGGCACTACAGGCTTGCTGAATTTGATCAAATGAAGAGCCGTACTTGCGTTTCAGAGTCTTGATCACGTCGAGACGACTTTCAATTTCCTGCAGCCGGGCTGGATCGACCTCCGCTTGTTCACTTAATGCCTCCATGTCTCGGCACATTTCCCCAATTTGAAAAACAATTCCTTCATTGGTTCTTTGGCAACGGTACAGCGCCTTTTTGTGGAGTGGGGGCAAATGGATCCTCAGGCTGAAGGCTTCCAAAAAACCAATGAAGGAATTGTTTTTCAAATTGGGGAAATGTGCCGAGACATGG
>JBCCKK010000293.1:0-4017 GCA_039027395.1 Verrucomicrobiota bacterium
GCTGATTCTAACGCCCTCTTCAACACGGCTACGAATCCCTATGATTGAACGAGTGATTTCTGCACCCGAGATAATACACCCGTCAGCGACAACGACTTTACTCATTTGAGAATCAATAACTTTAGACGCGGGCAAGAAACGAGCACGCGAATAAATTGGGCTCAAAGCGTCAAAGAAATTGAATTGAGGCACAGGTTCGCACAAATCGAGATTAGCATTGTAAAACGCCTTAATCGTTCCGATATCTTCCCAATACCCTTGATAAACGTAGGAGTAGGTTTTGCCTGAACTAATCTGATCTGGAATGATATGCTTACCAAAGTCGGTATGATCCGGATTCCTGAGGGCTTCCTCCAAGACCGAGCGATTGAATACATAGATCCCCATTGAAGCCAAAAAGAGTTCGTTCCCAGCTCCTTGCCCTAATTCTTGCAGCGTAGAATCCGGCACTCTCAGTGAGTCGAGAACGGCAGGATCTTTCGGCTTTTCTTCAAACCTAGTGATCTTTCGACTCTCATCGACTTGCATAATCCCAAAGCCACCAGCAGGTTCGCGGCTGACCGGAATCGTTGCCACGGTTACATCCGCTTTGTTCTTTGCATGAAAATGAATAATCTCCCGAAAATCCATCCGATAGAGCTGGTCGCCCGAAAGAATAAGTATGAGATCGTGATCGTGATTAGCGAAGTGATTCAAATTCTGACGAACCGCATCGGCAGTTCCTTGATACCAGTCCGAACGTTCACCGGTTCCCTGTGTTGCTGCCATAATTTCCACGAACTCTTGCGGCATATAGTCATCAAAGCGATAGCTGCGGGTGACGTGGCGATGCAACGAGGAGCTCAAGTATTGAGTCAACAAAAAGACACGTTTATAACCGGAGTTGATACAGAGGCTAATCGGAATATCCACCAAACGGTATTTACCTGCTAGAGGAACCGCAGGCTTAGCCCGCTCGCTGGTTAAAGGAAAAAGCCGGGTTCCCGCACCACCACCAAGAATCAGTGAAATGACGCGACTTGGATCAGAAAGACGATCATCCATACACAGTTCGTTTTGAAGATTCGATTGACGGTAGCAAGAAAAAAGAGCTAGAAACGTTATCGGATTTGTAAATATGTGTGGAATCGTAGCTTATACTGGTAATAGAGATGCTCAGCCGATCCTTCTGGATGCTTTGAGCCGCCTAGAATATCGAGGGTACGACAGTGCCGGCACTGCCATGTTATGCCCAGATGGAATTCAAATACAAAAACGCGCAGGACGCCTCAACGAATTGAGCAAACTGGTCCAAAGAGAACCAGTCCAAGCTACCACAGGTATCAGTCATACTCGCTGGGCTACTCATGGAAAACCGAGTGATGAAAATGCGCACCCTCATCTTGACCAATCGGGAAAACTTGCTCTCGTCCACAATGGCGTCATTGATAACTATCAATACCTTCGCTCTCTGCTCGAAAAAAAGGGGCACACCTTCGAATCAAACACGGATACGGAAATTTTGGCCCATTTGATTGGCGAGCACTATGAAAACTCGAATCGAGAAGGAGAAGAACGCCTTCTAGAAGCGATCAAAAAGTCTCTTAGTGAAGTTGAGGGAACCTATGGCGTCGCCATCATTCACCAAGACTACCCAGATTTTATTGTCGGAGCACGTCGTGGGAGTCCCCTTGTCGTAGGTATTGATGACGAAGAACTCTTCTTGGCCAGCGATGCTACAGCACTTCTTCCCTACACCCAAAAGGTCGTTTATCTCAAAGACTTCGATGTCGTAAAAATCCGGTCTAACGAGTTCCAAGTTGAAAATGTAGGAGATAGCGATTCAACGTATGAAATCAAGGAGCTCGAATTTGCCCCGGAATCCATTGAAAAGGGTGATTTTCCCCACTACATGCTCAAAGAAATCTTTGAACAACCAACCGCTATTGAAAACGCGCTTCGTGGACGAATCAGCCTTGAGGACCATAGCGCCCGGCTCGGTGGATTAAACCTCTCTGGCCAAGAGCTACGCGATATCGAACGCATTGTCATCATGGCGAGTGGCACCGCTCTGCACGCCGGAATGGTCGGAGAACACATGCTGGAATCGATGGCTAATATTCCGGTGGAAGTCGATTTCGGAAGCGAATTCAGATATCGAAACATTCCTATTGAGCGCAGCACCCTATTTTTCGTCGTGAGCCAATCGGGCGAAACCGCTGACACACTGGGCGCCCTTCGAGAAGTTCAACGTAAAGGCTATAAAGCCCTAGGTATTTGTAATAACGTTGGAAGCACAATTGCTCGCGAATCCGATGGTGGTGTTTATATGCATTCGGGGCCAGAAATAGGTGTTGCCGCAACCAAATCATTCGTCTCACAAGTTGCTATCTTTGGGCTCCTCACCCTCCTCATCGGAAGGATGCGTTATATGTCCGCACAGACCGGCAAAGAAATCATCGATGCCCTCGAGCGCCTTCCAGAACAAATATCTCAGGCGCTTAAGTTGAGCGATCAAATTCAAGAGGTTGCCGAAAAGTATAAGGATTGCCGGAGCATGTTGTATTTCGGGAGAAACTACAACTTCCCGATTGCGCTGGAAGCCGCGCTTAAAATGAAGGAGATTTCCTACATCCATGCAGAAGGTTATCCTTCATCTGAGTTGAAGCACGGGGTTATTGCTCTGATCGATGAAAATACCCCTTCGGTCTTTATCACTCCCAAAGATCCGCTCTACGAGAAAAATATGAACAACCTTCATGAGGTCAAAGCTCGCGGAGGCACCATAATTACAGTTGCAAACCACGGGGATAAAAATATCTACGAGGTCGCGGACGACGTCCTAGAAGTACCTAAGACCATCGAAATGCTTCAACCCATTTTGAATATCGTGCCACTCCAACTCTTGTCCTATCACACCGCATCCCTCTTAGGATGTGACGTCGATAAGCCCCGCAATTTGGCAAAATCGGTTACCGTGGAATAAGCGATCGGTCACAAAAACCGATTATTGACTACCCCTTCGACCCAGATAGCGTCTGTCCATGCCCGATACCAAGACCACACCTATCGCTGTCATTGGCGGAAGCGGTGTCTACCAGTTTCCCGGTTTATCCGATGCTGAAGAAGTAAAGATAACTACTCCTTTTGGAGATCCCTCCGATGCCATCCGGGTCGGCTCCTGTGGAGACCGCCGAGTTGCCTTTCTCCCCCGACATGGAAGAAACCATACATTCTCTCCAGCCTATCTCCCACATCGCGCAAATATTTATGCGTTAAAATCACTTGGCGTCCGGTGGATCATAAGTCTGAGCGCCGTGGGCTCACTCAAAGAAGCCTATAAACCCCGCGACTTTGTTTTCCCTCTCCAATTTTTCGACCGCACTAAAAACAGTGCCAATCACACCTTCTTCGATACAGGTATTGTTGCCCACGTAAGCTTTGGTCATCCCGTTTGTGAACGCTTAGCCACGATTCTCTACCAAGCGGCCAGTTCTGCGGGAGCCGAATGCCACTGGGGCGGCACCTACGTCAACATGGAGGGTCCTGCATTTTCAACCCGCGCCGAATCCGAGTTTCATCGGTCCCAAGAATTTGATGTCGTTGGAATGACTAATCTGGCAGAGGCAAAGCTCGCTCGCGAAGCTGAAATTAGCTATGCCACAGTCGCGATGATCACCGATTACGACTGCTGGCACGAAGAAGAGGCAGAAGTAAACGTAAACGATGTTGTCAGTGTGCTTCACGACAATGCCGCTACCGCAACAGAGACTGTCAAACGAGCGTTGTCTTTAATCCCACTCGGAGAAACGACTGCCCCGCAAAAAGCATTGCAAACCGCTTTCGCTACACCTCGTGAACATTGGGATGAAGAAAAGTGTAAATCGCTTCGTCCGATTATAGAAAAGTATCTTTGATCTTCCCGTTCAAACAAGAACATGGTGTAACGGTTCGTTGGCAAGACTTCCTTCGCGAATCATTTTCCTCAAAATCACCAGGCATGCGACAGAATCGAACAAAGCATCGTGCTAATCGGAA
>JBCCKK010000294.1:0-4012 GCA_039027395.1 Verrucomicrobiota bacterium
GAAAGAACCTCCGGTTCTCGACCCGCAATAAATGGCTCATAAGTATATTCGATAGAAGACCACTCAGGATCTTTACCCGAATGAACAACGAATCGAGCTCCTGGATAAGCCCTAAGGATTTGATCAATTGCTGGCAGGATCTTTTCGAGAAACACAAGATTCTTAGGGCCTCCGGTCCAACCAATCACCACCGGTTCCGAGTCGGGCACTTGATAATGCCATACACTAGAATCGATTGACATTGGAACCACAGATGATTTTCCCCCAAACTTAACCAAATCACTCGCAATCCAGCTATTTGCGGATAAGCAGCCATCGACCTGATCACAAATTGTTTTCATGCGCCTTTCAATTTTCCAGCGACTCCAACCACGATAGGGTATCCCCGGGCGCAACCAAATTCGATCATCGACATCATAAAGAAACCGACGTGCTTTCTTGCGAATCTGTTTTACCTGCTGGCGTGGTAGCATCGTTTTCTGAAGAACAACAACATCGTAGCGCTCTAACGAATCAAAATCACAAAACCCTTTTGCCGGTGTAAATAAAACCTCCACGTTTTGATTTGCAAAATTCTCCCTGAATTTAAACCAACGAAACGACGTGCTCGGAGCATCATTTCCGAAGGTAAGTACGATGAGATGTTTACGGTCTGAATCCATCCTAGGTTCTAAATCTCTTCTTTAGACTCCTCTGCCACTGCATGAGTAGCGATAAAAATGTCATACCCCATATAATATGAGTAGGCATTTCATCGCAACTCGACTGCTCGGTCTTACGAACGAACAGAAGCGTTCCAGCCTGTTTTTCGATAACGTAGTTTGAATTCCGCTTCAAAAACACATCCACAGCTTTTTGCACACCCGGAAATTTCTCACTGTAATCATGAAATGCACCAACGCCTCCGACCTCTAAGCGAGAAAGCCAGCGAACATCCCGAATGACGTCTTTAAGTTTGTGCCCAGCATCTACCAAAATTAGCGAAAATTGCTCTCCTGCCTGAGAAGATCGCATGAATCCCTCCTCACTAGACCCAACTCGAACGTCTATTTCATTTGGCTGAAAACCGTGGCTTTGAATATTTTCAGTCCAAATACCCAAATGATTATCAAAATACTGGAACTTATCTACAACCACAACCTGGTTGGGAGGCAGTTGTGGCAATGCCTTCAATAAATGAACGAGCGTACCACCTGCCGCTGTCCCGATCTCAGCAATACGCTCAGGATTAGATAAGCCCTCTGCTACCGAGCAGAGGGCCTGCAATTCCTCCTCTTGCATCTCGGTTTGCAACGTCGTAGCTGACTCTCGATATCGCTTATTCATTGTCTCATCACCTTCGAGTCCATATCCTCAGCCCGAATTAGCTGGAAAGGCTGGAGACAATCCAGACCTGTTACAAGCGGAAACCAGAAGATAGGTAGACATGAAATTTCGGGATTTTCTTAATCTAGGGCTTCGCCCATTTGGATCTGAATTACAAAAGACTGGGTTGGGCAGCGATTGGAAACGAGATGCAAAAACGCTTCTCGGAAAACAAAATCCAAACATTATTTTTGATCTTGGAGCTAACGAAGGCCAGACCCTCAGACAAATCGTCCCCCATTTTCCTAGTGCAACCATCCATTCCTTTGAACCCTTTCCCTCATCTTTTGAAACCCTAAATCTCCACTGGGGTCAACATACTCGGATTCATTTATGGGAAATGGCCCTTGGAGAAGCTTCTGGAGAATCCGCATTATATCTGAGTGATGACCATCCGAGTAACTCCCTTCTGAGCTACCATCCAGAATTTCAAAAAAATAGCGAACCACCCCAAACCATTCAAGTTCCCGTGACTACCCTCGATGATTTCTGTGAACAGCATCAGATTTCACAGATTGATCTCCTCAAAATGGACTGCCAAGGATACGAGCTCAATATCCTGAAAGGAGCTCAAAGTCTTTTGGAACAAAAGAAAATCTCAGTCATTTACAGCGAAGTGATTTTAATCCCTCAATATAATCAGCAGGCGTATATCGACGAACTCATTGCCTACCTGAGAATCTACGACTACGGATTAATCACCGTTTATGACGGAAATCGCGGATGCAATGGAACTCTAAAATGGAGTAATGCCCTCTTCGCACCGCGATCAAACCCTCTGTAGGGACCATCGGACCCGCTTTAGTCGATCAATTGTGAGAAACGCGAAGCTGGGTGGAGCTCCTTTGTTAGCCCTACCGATTGCCCCCGGATTCAAATACCGACAAGACCCGATTCGTTCATCGCGTGGTACATGGGTGTGACCATGCAAAAACACCTTTGTTCCCAGTGGAGGGCTTTTGTGAGGAACGTGAGTCAGATAAAACATAATTCCTTTGCGCTGGAAAATAAGACTCGCTGGCCATCTCCGATTTCGATCTCGGTTTCCTTGGACAACCAAAACAGGACAGCCCAAGGCACGCAAGGGTTTCAAGGTCGCAGATCGGCAAACGTCACCTAAATGCCAAATTTCATCCATATTTGCCATTGCTTCAACTACGGAGACCGGTAAACGATCGTGAGTGTCTGCAAGAACGCCAATCCGCATCGACTTTTTCATCCCTCATATCTACACTATTATAATAAATTCTCGATCTACAAAGTTTTTGCCCCATCAAATCTAAACTGCAGTGCCTCAAAAATCTAAATATCTCCTTGTCGACGGCCATAGTGTCATTTTCCAAATCCGAGAGCTTCATCAACTTCATTCAAGAAAGCCATCTCAAGCCCGACAGCAACTTATCCAACAGCTTCAACAGTTTCATGACACCTCGGAATGGCTAATTACTCTGGTATTTGACGGAACTCAAGGATCAGCTCAAGCCCCCGAGCCAGGCCAAATAGCCATTCTATACAGCACGTCTCAAGCTTCAGCAGACAGTATCATCGAACGGATTGTAGCCCAAAACTCGCACCCCGAGAGAATCACGGTTATCACTGCAGATCGAGCAGAACAAAATACCGTAGAATCTCTAGGAGCATTTTCTCTATCGCCAGATTGGCTCATCCATGAGATCCTTGAAAACTCTTCGGATTTTCAGTCGCGACTTGACGAAATCCACCGAAAGTCACAATGGTAATCTTTAGATTTGACACGAATCAACATTTTCCTTGTTATTAAGTAAATACTCGCGTAAATAGATTAATCTCTTATGTCAGCAATTGGAAAACTTTTCACGATCCTAGCGATTGTAGGTTCGCTAGCCACGGCGGGATGTGGTTTTTTTCTCGCCCAGAAAAAAACCACCTATGCAGATAAGCTGACCAGCGTTGAAACAGCACTTAAGTCTCCGAAGTCTCCTATTAAATATGCCGGCAATTTCCGACTCGATCCCAATGAACCTGCAGCAGCTCTCGGCCGTGTTAATGACGCTTATACAAAGAGCCAAGAGGAATTAACAACGACTCAAGAATCGCTGAAAACAGCGCAGTCCGATCTCTCCGAAGCCCAAACTAAAGCTACTCAACTTACAACTGAGGTTACCGAAACTAAAAAGAATTTAGAGGAGAAAACCGCTGCTCTCGAGAGAGCCGAGAAAGAGCTCTCCACAGCCTCTCAAGAGTTGACCAAGATGAAAGAACTCCTCGGTGGTCGAGAGCTCCAAACCGTTCTCACCCAGAAAAAAGATACTGAGGAACAACTTAAAGTGATCGAAACTGAAAAGAACCTAATCCAAGAAACGCTACTCAAGAAGCAAGCTGAAATTGATAAATTCAAGGCTCTTGACGAGCGACGGATTGCTCAGTCCGCTCCTTTGGAGCTTAGCGGAAAAGTTGTTGCTATCAACAAGGCTTGGAACTTCGTAGTTCTGGATGTCGGCAAGGAAAACCAACTTGTCGAAGGAATCGATCTCACCGTTTATCGAGGTGACAGCCTCATTGGTAAAGTTCGAACCGTTTCCGTTGACGAAAACACAGCAATCGCAGATGTTCTTCCTGAATGGTCAAAAAGTGAAATTCAGGTTGGCGATCAAGTCTTATTCTGATA
>JBCCKK010000295.1:0-3983 GCA_039027395.1 Verrucomicrobiota bacterium
GAACGGCCGCCATTTGCTATGTTTCGATTTACATTTACCGCTCCGGAATGTGCCGCGAAATTGGTATTCCGCTTTCTCTTATGCCGAATACTGCACCGCATGATTTGGCATTAGCTGGAGGTGTCAAGCTCCTCGGGGTGTTGCTGTACTCTGCATGTATCCTGATCGCCTACAATGCCCTTGAACTCTGGACAAGAAAGATTCGTTCACAAAGCGCAAAGTGGCGCCTTTTTCGAAGACGAATAAGTAGCAGATACAATGAGTCTCGCCAGATTTACGAGCCTCTCATAATCCTCTCGCTGTTTTCACTTTTGCTGTTTTTCCTCGTTTCGACGAAGTATGAAGCTACTGATTCGCTTAGAAAGGTAGATCAAATTACTACAAACCAGCCACGCTTCGAAACAAGCCCTGAGGATCTCTATTTCGTTTCAAAAAAGGAGGGAATTTTTGTCTTTTACACTGTGAAGGATGATAAAGTCCATCTGCTGCCGCAGAGTGAGATTCTTCATGTCGCTATTGATAAACCGAAACGTGATCAAGATGACCCGGCCCTGGAAGAAGAAGTAAAAATCGTAAGCGAAACTGAGGTGATCATTGAGCTCGAGGCTGTAAAAGACGAGCAGCCGGAACCTTGATTTTACTCGCCTTCGAGGTCAATCCCGAAACAGCGCCTCCAAATCGTCATCAGACAGCTCTTTCCGAACATCCTTCCAGGCCTCGACGGCCATCCTGATCTGGTCCCTAGCTCCATCAAAATCCCCGGACTGCCACATCGCGCGTCCACGGGCATGGTGGAACCGAGCAACGGTCTTCCGCTCTTCGTCACCGGCATGCAGGAGAACCTTGGCAATTTCCTCACCAAGGGCCCATTGCGATAGCGCCGTCAGAATTTTCAGCCTGAGATCGAGAACGGGTGCGATTGTCTTCTCTTTTGGTGGGAGCGATTCGAGGATCTCCCAGGCGTCCTCGTGCATTCCGAGCTCGAAGTAGCCGGTGGCGGTTTTGATCTGTTCTTGAGGAGAGTCCATCTAGTGGCGATGATGGCCCAATGAAGTGGATTCTCTCACTCCTCGCAATTGCTCTTCTTGCCTTTGGTGGATGGCTTTTCGTTCAACACCAGGAAGAGGAGAAGGCCACAAGCAATGCGGTTACCGTGCTTGCTCCCCTGATCGCCTACAGAGCGCTCTATGAGGACGGGAGAGAGCGGGAGGCAAACGACGTGCTTCTAATGACTGTGGCAGCTCTCGTTGAGGCAGACAACGCAGGAGCGAATCTTGCTGAAGTCTTCCGCCGCTGCGAATGGGAAAACAACACTCCCACGAATTACAGCGACTTGCTAACTGATTCACTGATGCGAAATCTCAAAATCGCTCGTGAGTTGAAGCTCGACACTCCGGAGAACTTGGCTCTGATGAAGGCAGGCAAAAGCCCAATCGTCGGAACTGGGCCATACGCAGGAGAAAAGGCTGAAGTCGACCATATCGTTCCACGAGCGCTTGCCCCCGACCTAGACAACCTTTTGATTAATCTGGAGCTACTCCCGATGACGCTGAATCGAAAGAAGTCGAACAAGGTCACTGATCGGGTGTTGTCTTTCGCAAAACAGTTCTACGAGGCCGAGGTGATGCTGCCGGAATCCTTCGAAGCGGTGATGGAAAAGGCAGAGAATGTGAAGGTTCTTTTTGACGTCGATGGCTAAAGTGCCCTCATCTCAGTCTTACTGTTTTTCTCTTCCTCTTCTTTTGCCGCATCCTCAAAGAATCCCGCTGCACCTGACACGGCCAGAAGAAGTGCTCCGATGAAAGTTACGAGAGCAGCGGCAAAGCTGAATGGATTAATTTCAGGATGACTTGCACGTCCAAAAACTAGGCGAATAACCGAGATACCAAGCTTCCCTAACCACGCTAGCAAAATAAGGCTTAGGTAGACCAGTGTCGGAATAAATGTCGTATGCATAATCCAAAAATACGGACCTAGATTCCAATTCGTGCTGACTAAATCTCTTCCGAAAAGGATCTTTATCACATCTACTAGTTCAAGGGCATAGTCCGTACCGAGCGTTCCAGCCCATAGGGAAACCGAAGCAAGAACCGCTGATATGAAAAGATCTAGCAGCACCGCAAATGGGATCGCGAAGACACGACTTGATCTTAACGCAGCCTTTAGAATTCGCACCGTCGCCAAAATAGTAAGCCCATCGCAAATAAGGTTTAGGACCAAAACTTGAACGATTGTTGGTCGAGGTGCGGATGGATCGGCAATACTCCCCATCGCCATTGCTAGCAACGAAACAAACAGACTTATAGGTAGCGCTCCTAAAATCAAAGATAACGTATCATTCGTAATTGGATTAAACGCTTGGGACCCCCAAATATCCACCGCCATATTGTTGATGGAGAATAAAATCATAAATCCCGAGACAAAACTGGCTGGGAAAACAAATGCCGCCAACGCAATGTCGGACATGCTTTCAAAGGAGGTGAAACTCTTCGACAATACGAATATTGAGAGTACAAGCATAAATGTACCCGCGTATACAAAAGCTATATGCGAAAAAATCAGTACTACCCTCGAATTTCGAAATTTTGGAAGCCTCCGTAGAATCGCAAAAGAAACCATGGGGATTCCAGATATAGCAGCAACAGTAATTATAATTTTGGGATCCAGGAAGGATTTCATTGATATAACTATTCCGACTGCCCAAACGCCCCCCGTAACGAAACCCATAACGAAACCCGTCTTAACAATGAACAAAATTGCCTTATGAATGGAATGTTGCAGAAGGTTTAGCCCATAGATGATCGTTCTTTCAGGAAGAAGTTTCCAGGAAGTCGACCGCAGAGAAGTATATAGCGAACTCATCTTCTCGCGAAAGCTTCGAACTTCAGGCTTGGTAGCGCTTGCCGAAAACAGACCAAATGTTGCCGCCAAAATTCCGGATATGGCTGCTGCAGAGCCGAACAATACCTTGAGGAGAAACCATTCACTTGAAGTCATGAGCTAGTCCCGAGAATTCAATATCATCTCTTGCTGATGTCATGCAATTTCGTGCCTCAGGTAGGCCGGATCGAAAAAAACCGCGCAGCCTCCGACTTGGAAACTAGCTTAGCCACATAGGACTGGTAAAGCATCCTTGGGTTCGAGTGCCGCGACCAGTTGCAAACCTTCACAGCGTCTCCGTGGAGCGAAAGCATCATCGTGCAAAATGTGTGGCGCATCGCATTCTGTGGCCAAGGATCAATCGGAGATGAGAGTCTTGGGAACTTATCTTGTCGGTGTCGTCGAGTTACCTTGGATCCTGGCACTGCAATCGGCCCTTCGTTTTCATATTTTGAAAGCCATAACCACAGGTTATCGGGTAAGTCATGCAAAACCCAATCGTCACCAGTTTTGACGATTCGTTGAATTTTCCCATCTTCTCCCTCTTTAGAGGCCGGAAGGGTGAGTGTTTTCGCCGTCGTGTCAATCCAATCCAAGTCGTTTCGCAATCGGAAAACTTCAGATTCGCGAATTCCAGCAAAAAGACGAATCGCATGCCAACGAGCGTATTTGGGTTCATGCTCATCGAGATAGGCCATCATTGCCTCAGCCTGATCAATTGTTAGAACGTCCCTGGGCTTTTTAAGATCTGGTGGAAGATCAGATTTGGAGATAAATTTTGTCGGATCCTCCTTTATTAGGCCCCTTCTCTTGCACCACCCAAAGAAGTTTGAGAGGCTGCTACGATAGTTCTCTACCGTGCGAGGTTCGTTTGATTTGTATAACTCATACAGCCAATCAAGCAATATGTTTCCGGTGATTTTATTGATAGGAGTGTCATCAAATGAAGAGGCGAAGGCCTTGGTATGGGTAGTCAAAGTTGATTTGTGTTTCTGTGAGAGATTCCGTGGTTTCTGGAAAGCATTGAAGTCACGAATAGCAACTCCAACTGTTTTTATTTCAACTCCTTTCGGATGTTTCTCAACGTAGAAGTATGCAAGTTC
>JBCCKK010000296.1:0-3978 GCA_039027395.1 Verrucomicrobiota bacterium
CTGGCGCCTCAAGACGCTAAAAACGTCAAAGAATGCTTGCCATTTAGCTAAGGTTCCTTAGCTTTCATCCCTTTTCCGATAAAAAAGGAGTTAATTTATGGCACGAGCAACAAACGCACCCGCATCCCGTACTCGCAGAAAGCGAGTCATCGCCCAAGCAAAGGGATTTCGTGGCCGTCGAAGCAAGCTATTCCGCTATGCTAAAGATGCTACGATGAAATCAAAATATTGGGCTTACCGAGATCGTAAAACCCGCAAGCGGAATTTCCGCAGCCTCTGGATTACCCGAATTCGGGCTGCACTTGTTGAACAAGGAATCACCTATAGCCGATTCATCTCTGGGCTAAAGGCAGCTAACATCGATTTGGATCGTAAGGTTCTTGCCGATATGGCTGTTTCGGATCCCGCTGCCTTTAAAGCAGTCGTAGATGCAGCGAAAAATTAGTTCAACACTTATTTGTTTATTTAACGTGCCGCTGTCTTTCTCGACAGCGGCATTTTTTTAGATAAGAACATTTGTCATGATCAAAGAGCTCAATGAACTTAAAGAGATTGCTCTTTCCGAGTTAGAAACGGCTGACTCCGCCGAAAAGGTGGAGGCCTGGAGAATTACGTTCTTCAGCAGACAGGGAAAACTACCCAAGCTTCTCGAGGGAATGAAGTCAGTTGCTGCGGAGGATCGTCCCGCAGTGGGTAAAACAGCAAACAGGGTAAAGACCGCATTGCAGGAAGCATTTGATGAGCGCAAAGCGGCCTTTGAATTAGCGGGTCCGGGATTGCCTGAAGACCTCACCCTTCCGGGGATGACTGTGCCCGAGGCTCCCATTCATATCATTCAACAAACGTTAGATAGAATGATTGAAATTTTTCAGCGCATGGGATTTTCTCTTGCTGAAGGGCCAGAGATCGAAACGGAGTGGAAAAACTTTGATGCGCTTAACACGCCTCCGGAGCATCCCGCTCGTAACGAGCAAGATACATTCTATCTTGATCTCAATGATGACCCGAAGGAGGGACGTTGGCTGTTGCGGACTCATACGTCACCAGTCCAGATTCGAACGATGTTGTCTTCCAAGCCTCCACTTAAAATTATCGCACCCGGGCGTTGCTATCGACGGGATGAAGTGGATGCAACCCATGGAATGTTTTTCCATCAAATTGAAGGTCTAGTTGTCGATAAGGGAATTCACCTCGGACATCTTAAAGGAACGTTAGAGCATTTCTTTCGTGAATTTGTGGGTCCTGAAATTGTCGTTCGATTCCGCCCTCACTTTTTCCCATTTACTGAACCGAGCTTCGAGGCGGATATGGGCCGAGAGGGCCTGAAAATTCGCGGGAAAGATTGGGTTGAGGTAGCAGGTTGCGGAATGGTCGATCCGGCAGTCTTTGATGCGGTCCAAATTGATCCAGAAGCCTATACCGGTTTCGCATTTGGAATCGGGGTTGAGCGTATGGCGATGATGCGACATGAGATTCCAGACCTTCGCCTGTTTTACGATAATGATATTCGATTTTTAAAGCAGTTTTATTGACGGGACCCTATCCTCTGAGCTAGTTTTTTAGGCTTTCCGGGCAGATACTCAAGTGGCCAACGAGGGCAGACTGTAAATCTGCTGGTTTTACCTTCGCAGGTTCGAATCCTGCTCTGCCCAATTTTTTTGATTCAAAAAAATCCCCAAAATTGATTCGAACCGGAGGTTCGGCGACATCACGAAGTGATTTTAATAAAACCCCGGAGGGGATTTATTCGCAACAAGGGGAGGTAAATAGGGAAGGTCATTCCTGCTCTGCCCAATTTTTTTGATTCAAAAAAATCCCCAAAATTGATTCGAACCGGAGGTTCGGCGACATCACGAAGTGATTTTAATAAAACCCCGGAGGGGAACTATTCGCAACAAGGGGAGGTAAATAGGAAAGGTTATTCCAGCTTTGCTCAGACTTTGTGATCTAAAAAGATCTTTAAAGTTCCACGCCTTCTCTAAACGCCAATCGCGTTTTCATTGCGTAATCCGATTTCTTATTCAGGATATAGGAATGGGTAACCTCAAAGTAGAACACATTCAGTCAAGAAGAGCTTTTTCCTTGGTCGAATTATTGGTGGTGCTTGGAATCATTGGAGTTCTTTCAACCATAGCAATTATCTCCTTCGGGGGACCCAGTGGAAGCTTTCAACTGACACCTGCGGCTAATCGCCTCAAAGGTGAAATCAACCTGGCACGGCATCAAGCTATGACCATGAATAGCTCCTACGAGATTCGCTTTTTTCAGGAAACTGCTGGGGGTGACTACGTAGGCTATCAAGTGTATCGCGTCGATGCCGATGGCAATCCAGTTGCTGAAAATAAGCCAGAGTGGCTTCCTCAAGAGGTTACTATTCCCGCAGAACGAGCACTAAGTCCAATACTTACGGAAAGTGTTATTCGAGGAACTCAAAGTAGTGGAGGCCCTCAGATTAATGGCAAAAGCTATTCCGCTTTTGTCTTTAGCAGTTCGGGGACCCTGAATGATGTCACCTCAGTAGACAATTTTTTAACCTTAATTCTGAAGAATGCACCGCGATCTGCAGGTGCGCTTCCAGATAATTATGCTGCTCTAAGTATCGTGCCTGCAACGGGCTATGTTCGGCTTACTCAGCCGTGATCAGTTAGTAAGATTTACGGGAGACACAAAGCTTAAGTCGTTCCCAGACGGATACTCTTGTCGGCACTGATCAACAAAGTCTTGAACGGAGTTTTTGACCTCGATAAGCATTATCTTTTGAGCTGCTAACCGTTCTACACCCTTTAGAAAATTAATGGATGAAGTGATCACAAAGTCACCTCTCCAACACAGTGTCTGCGATTTTCCGTTATAATTCACTGGAATAAGTTCATGAAGAATCATGGAAGTGTAGTATTTATTGGAAACATAAAATGCGGATTCGGCGATAAGATAGCCGCCACGTTTGTTCGGTTCAGCTGCAATACAATTAAGTGTTACCGTCTGTTCAACTTGAACTTTGGTGCTTTCCCATCCGTAAACAAGGGGCAATCCAGATGAGGTTTTGCTACCAGTCATAATGGCACCAATGATGTTTTGAAAGTTCCGAAGAACATTTGGGCGGCTTTTTAGGATTAAAACAGTTTTTGGTTGATGTCGGAACGGCTGGTCTCCGGTTTCATAAGGGGCTGCCTTCATAAGGCCTCCCGACTGAAACGAGCGGACGCGTTCAAGAAACAGTTTTTTCCAGGCAGACTCCAATTGAGCGGGTCCTTCTGCTGACGCCTTTTGTAGATTTGCGGACTCACCTTTACTCAGATTAAGTTGTTTGAGTTTGAGGTCAGCCATGGCAGATCCGCCAAAGCCAAAACTTCCGCGTTCCTGACCAAGTGCAAACTGAGAAAAATCGGATAGACTAGCGGGCTTACTGATTTTGTCTCTTCCATCGATCCCAAAGGTGCCACCAGAACGAGAGCCCGTGTTAGGACCGGTATATCTGAGCTTCTTCAGGACTCGATCGGGTGTGGTTGGCAACATGAAATACGTCTCTGCACAAAGGCTTAACTGATAGGCCTTAATATCAACGCGCTTTCCGATCACTTCTCCTCGATTTAGTGCATCCAAATCGATGTCGGAGGTTGCTGCATAGGGGAAATATGATTCGGCTAGGACGGAATACGCGGGGGCGAAGCCCAGTGTTAACACCATCGAAAAACCTATTACCAACGACGCTCGCATACGAGTGATTTAGCGAAAGCGATAAAGATTTCACGTTTTTTTTAGTGTTTTTTCATCTTGGTGATTGCCAACCGTTTAAGAGTACATATGATTTTCAGCTCGACGCACCCGTAGCTCAACTGGATAGAGCACCTGACTACGGATCAGGAGGTTTGGGGTTCGAATCCCTACGGGTGTATGTCTTTTTCTTCCCTTATAAACACTAGGCTGCACCCCTTTAGCCCTTTATTTATCAGCGTTTAGAGGGGGTCTATTGTTCTA
>JBCCKK010000297.1:0-3976 GCA_039027395.1 Verrucomicrobiota bacterium
CCGTGCTTTACCCTCAACTACGGGTCGGAGGTAGTTTGGGGATGGAAAATAACGACGTTCTTGGTCAGAAGAATCCATCCGAAAATGAGCTAAAAGAAGATTGGCGGGGTGAAATCCGTGTGACTTACAGCGTTTTTAGTGGTGGCGAGAATAGCGGGAATATTCGGCGAGCTAAAGCACAGCTGAGCCGGGAGCTTATTCAGTATGAAAAAGCCCTCAACACACTGATCTTTACCATCAAAAAGGCTTTTTACGAGGCCATGTTATATTCAGGTCAAGTAGATACCCAGATGCAGATCATTGAACTTCTGGAAAAAGAGGTGGAGCGTCAAGAGCGATTATTTGATGTAGGGAAAAGTACAAAATTTAATATTGTCCGGACGCAGGTGCGTCTGGCAAATGAGCGGCCTCGATTAATTGAAGCCGACAAAAAGCTAACCGAAGCTGGAATCGATCTCGTTGAAGCCATGGGAATGGTATGGAATGTTAAAGATGGGATGTCGCCCCTTCAACTCAGTGGCGAGTTGAGCTGCCCTCCGGTGAACCTCAACTTGAATAATGCCGTGAGGACTGCGCTTACCCGACGCCCCGATGCTCGTGAATTGGACTTAACGGCAGAGATTGCAGCCATGGAAGCCCGAGTTGCTCGAAGTTCGAATATCCCCAAGATAGATTTGTTTGCCCAAGGAATTTCAAGACGCGATGATGGATCAGGGAGTAGTTTTTTTGATAACTCCTCGGAATTGGCTTTTGGTTTTCTCGGACAATGGGATATTTTTGATGGATTTCGTGGAAAAGGTCGAGCTAAGCAAGCCGATGCTCGTCGCAAACAGGCTGAAATTCGGAAGCAGGATACGGCACGTCGTATTACTCTCGAAGTGACACGAGCCTTTGGTTCGCTGCAGAAAGCTCAACAGCTTCTAGGGAGCCAGGCTGAAAATGTAGAGCGAGCAAAACAATCCATTGAGCTAGCTCGATCTTCAGTAGATGCCGGATTTAGTAGTCAGTTTGATGTGATTCAGGCAACAGTCGACTACAACCAAGCTCTGAATATTGAGATCGAAGCGAAATTTGAATACCACGAGTCTTTGGCCGAGCTTGAGCGAGCCTTGTTTTCTCAAACTACGACCTTGACTCCTGAGGATGTTAACTACGAGTCGGAGCAAGCGTCATTTAGAGCTCCCGAGCAAATAGGGGTTCGATAGAATGGAGGTTAGGTTGAGGTTGCCTGCTCTAATTCTATATTTGAGTGTCACTTTAGGCTGGCCCCAAAGCGCTTTGACACAGGAGGAAGAAATACCAAATCCATTGACTTGGCGCGAGTGTGTTCAACTGGCACTTAGACATAACGTTCGTCTCCAAGTGGCAGAAACTCAGTTGGAGCGTGCAGAGGGAGCTAAGTTTGAGTTTCGGAGTCGCGTGCTACCGCAAGTCAGTGGAACAGCTATCACATTCCCGCCGTTGGTTATTTTGGATGTCCGACAAATGGTATTTGACCAAAGAGCTATTCTTGCTTGGGAGGCTTCCAATCTTGCTAATTCGGTGTCTCGATTGAATTATGAAATGACTTTGAATCAGCAGATGATGCAACTACGACTCGCCTATCTGAATGTTCTGTTTCTTCAAGAACAGCAAAAAATCAGTCGGCGAGTCGTGAAGTTTTTAGAAACGAGACAGCAAAATGCTCAGGCGATGTTTGAGAGTGGTCAGATGCGCCGAGCCGAGGTGCAGCAAGTGGAAGTTCGATTAGCGTTAGTGCGCGACGCGCTGCTTTCGCTAGATAATCTAACTGACAATGCAAAAATTGAACTCTTGGAAGTGATGGGCACCGGAGTTCGAATGGGACAAATAAATGACGTTTTAGAAGTGCTTCCGGCTCGACCAGTAGATCGCAGTAAAGCATCAGAAATGGCACTTTCTCGACTTCCTGAAATAAGACTTTTGGAAAAACTAGCCGAAGGAAGTGTTTTTCAGGCCAGAATTGCTCGAGCCGAGACATTGCCAAATGTTTACATGTTTGGCCGGGCTGAATTTTCGCCCGGACTTCCTTCGTTCTTGGCGGATGGGAACCGAACCGAAGATACAGCAACCACCGCAGCTACCGCTACAGGAGCAGTTGTTGCTGGGGTGGCTACGGGTACCGGAACCGGGGCCGGAACTGGCACGGGAACAACAATTGACCCGACAACAGACACAACAGGATTAAATGATGTGGACACTTTTCAAGAAGCTCGAGATGAAGATGATGAGTTTGAGAAGTCGAGAGCCCTTTTTGGCTTGCAGGTTCAATGGTTAGTATTCGACGGTGGTGCATCTGAAGGAGAGGCGATTCGCCGAGATCAGGATGCGATCCGGGCTCGAACAACCGCTCAACAGCTGCGCCAGGAATTACCAGGACAGGTAGAGGAGGCATGGCAACTGCTTGAATCTTCTCGAAAGATCATGGAGGATTTCTTGAAAATGCCAGATTTAGAAAGCGCTTTGGCGATGGCTCAGGATGAATATGAGGGAAATCGGGCAGGTCAGAATGAGACATTAGCTTTTGCTTTGGACAGCGCTCAAGTGCAGAGTCGGTTGCTTCGAGCTCAGTATGAAAGTAACATCGCTTTAACTATATTGAGACGAGTGACTGGACAAATGTTGGCATTTGCCCAGGATTCAGGTAATTAATCGAGATCTATGCAGGGAAAAGGCACATTTAAAGACAAGCTCGCCGCGTTTTGGGCTAATAAGAAAGCACGATGGATTTCTATTGGGGTTGCTGCATTCATTTTTGTTTCGATCATTGCAGTAATCGTTCTAAGTCCTGTTAAAGAGGCTGAGTTAGGACGCGTAATCCGAGATAATGCAGTTGCTGTCGTTTATGGGACAATCACAGTTGAGCCAGTCTACCAAGTTTTAGTTAAAGCGCGGTCAACGGGGGTTGTTCGCGAAATTGTTGTAAATGAGGGGGATGAGGTCAAGAAAGACGAGATTTTGGCTAAAATTAAAGATGAAGAAGATGGAACGTCTTTGGAAGAAACCCTGGTCGATTTAGAATCGGCAAAGAAGCGATTCACGATTGGACCAACCTCAGCCAATGAATTAGTGGTTAAGAAGCAAGAGCTCCAAAGAATTGAGCCGCTAGTTCGCGATGGTCTCATTGCACCACTTGAACTCGCTCGCATTAAAAGCCAAGTAGAGGATCTAGAACGTCGGGTTGCGCAGGAGAAACTCGATCTTGAACAAGCTGTCGCGATTGCAGAAACCAAGTTTCAAAATTCAAAGAACAAGATAGAACAAGGAGTAATTCGTTCCCCTATCAACGGCGAGGTCTTAGAAATGTTCACTCGTCTTGGAGAAGCCACGCTTAATCAAACTCAACTTTTTGTGGTAGGGAGTAAAAATACACATCTTGTTGCTGTTGTGAACGAAGAGGATGTGGGTGCTATTGAGAAAGGAATGTCTGCGATTGTTCGATTATATTCCTATGACAACCAAGACTTTGAAGCAAAGGTAGAAAAGGTTTTAAAACAGGCACAAAACCAAAGTTTTGAAGTCATTCTGAAAATGAACAATCCACCGGACGAGCTTTTGTCTGGAATGACCGGAGAAGTGAACATCATTGTTGGAAGTCGCAATAACACGCTTATGGTTCCAACTCGGGCAATTCGTCAGGGGAATCTGCTTTATGTGGTTCGCAATGGAAAGGTGAGGATTCAAAAAGTATCCACAGGGTATCGAAATATCGATTTCTGCGAAATCTTGGACGGAGTTCGCGAAGGCGAGGCGATCATCATTAGTGACCAAGATAAATACAATGAAGGTGATCGGGTAAAACCGATGTAACGACGCGGATCTGCCTGTGCCTTCCTCGTTCCAAATCGCTTGGCGTTTTTTTACTCAAAGTAAGCGCTCCATGTTCTTGAGTGCGATTGGGGTTGTTTTTGGTGTCGCTTTTTTTATTACGGGCCAGGCGCAGACCGAGGGATTTCAG
>JBCCKK010000298.1:0-3967 GCA_039027395.1 Verrucomicrobiota bacterium
CTTGAGATCAAACTAAGGCTCCCCACTAGGCTGGTCAGACATTTTGAGGTCTGATTTGGTTTCTTCCACAGCCAAGTCCCTTGATCAACTAACAGGGGTAAGGTTCGCCATGCACATCGGGCTGCAAATCCGATAACTGCCTCGTGGCTAAGGAACTCCAATTTTTCGCGGATTTTATCTCGGTATGTGCTTGGATTAAACGGTTCTTTGAAAAGCGTGCTCACAACAAAAATTCCAGCGAGAACGTCTCATGTTTTTTGAGGTCTGTCTACTTGTTAAAACTTTTTGTAAGTGTTACGACTAGCGATGTTGAAACTAGACATGAGCCGCCTTCTGGATGGAGAAGATTTTGAGCGGATGAGCGATAATTTCCTGCGCACCTGCTTGAACTAATTCTTCGCGATCTCGAAACCCCCAGGTTACACCAACAGGAACAACACCAGCTGCTACCGCAGTTTTCATATCAATGTCGCTGTCACCTAGATAGAAGCATTTTCTGGGTGGGCAATTGAGTGTTTCCAAGATTTGAAGAGCGCCGGAAGGGTCGGGTTTCTTGGGGCGAGGTGGTTGATAGCCTACAACGCAGTCCCAGTTCCAGCAGTCTAAGAATGTAGCTACACATTGATCGGCTGCGTGTTGCCATTTGTTGGTGAGTATGGCGAGTTTGATTTCTTTTTTGGTCAGAGCATCGAGGAGTTCTGCGATTCCAGGATAGAGGCAGGTTTTGCGGTCGGCTTGTTCGGCATACTCCTGTTTGTAATGATCAACGAGTTCCGGAATTCTCGAATCATCGGGATTCGTTTCGAGTGCTCGCTGAAACAAGGTGTCCGGGCCAGATCCAACGAATGAGCGAAACGCATCGACCTCATGAGTGGGATGTCCAAAGTGTTTGAGCGTTCGATTCGCAGCATCCGCAATATCCTCCAAGGTGTTCAGCAAAGTGCCGTCCAAGTCGAAGATGGCGGCCGTGTAGTCGGTGAGAACGAAGCAGTCCTTCATCGAAACGATTAGCCTGAGATTTCGTTAGGACAGGATTTTCCTTCGGCCCAGCACATCAGGTTTTCCGTAGTGGTGCGGGCGATATTGAGCAGGGCTTCTCGGGTGAAGAAGGCTTGGTGACTGGTCATCAGAACATTGGGGAAGGTATTAAGCCGCATCAGTTGGTCATCGGTTACGATCTGATCCGAAAGGTCTTCAAAGAAGACACCTTCCTCTTCCTCGTAGACGTCCAAACCCAAATAACCGATTTGGCCGGATTTGATGCCTTGAATGACATCGGGTGTGCTAATGAGACCTCCTCGGCTGGTATTGATGATCATCACCCCTGGCTTCATTTGTTGGATGGTGGCTTCGTTGATAAGGTGATGAGTCTGGGGTAGCAGAGGGCAATGTAGGCTGATCATATCAGACTGGGCGAGCAGTGTTTCTAGCTCAACATAAGCAACCCCCAACTCAACCAGTGCTGGGTTTTCCTGAATATCATATGCTAAGATCTCACAACCAAATCCGTTCATGATCCTGGAAAAACATTCTCCAATCTTACCGGTGCCAACAACGCCTACCGTTTTTCCATGAACGTCAAAACCTGCCAATCCATCGAGGGAAAAGTTGTTCTCCCGAATCCGCGTGTGGGCTCGGAAGTATTTGCGGTTGAGTTCCAAAATCATGCCAACGGCATGCTCGGCAACGGCATAGGGTGAATAGGCCGGAACGCGTGACACTTTGATGCCATGAGTTTGGCAAGCGTTAAGGTCGACGTTGTTGAAGCCCGCACATCGCATCGCGATATAACGGATCTTTTCGGCAGCTAGGGTTTCAACAATCGCTTGATTGGCCAGATCGTGAACAAAGAGACAAACGGCATCGAATCCACGAGCCAAGGGGGCGGTTTCTTCCGTTAACCGAACTTCCAAATACGATAGATCCAGATTCGTAAGCGACGATGTTGCCTGGCCGAGAAATTCTCGATCGTGCTTCTTTGTGCTAAACACACCCACGCGAAAAGCCATAAATTCATCACTAAAGAGAGAACATGGATGAAGGAAAGAAAAATGTGTGGAGGGTGAGCGGTGCCCACAACTTTCGTGCGTGACACAGACAAGATCTTTGGCAGCGTCTTAGCCATGAGCGAAGGAATTCTCAGTGGAAAAACAGCCGTTGTATTCGGTGTTGCAAATAAAAGAAGTATCGCCTGGGGCATTGCCAAAGCCTGGGCAGAAGCAGGAGCCAATTTAATTTTCAATTACCAAGGAGAGCGACTTAAAGGAAATGTCGAAGACTTGGTATCCACCTTTGGAGATGATACTCCGCTGCATCCCTGTGACGTCAGCAGCGATGAAGAGATCGATACGTTTTTTGACTTTGTTAAAACCAAGACGGATAAGGTGGACCTTCTTCTTCACAGTGTTGCGTTTGCTCCGAAGGAAGCCCTTGAAGGAGAGTTTATTAATACAAGTCGGGAGGCATTTCGTATGGCTCACGATATTAGTTCGTACTCACTGGTGGGGCTGACTCGAGCTGCGGTTCCTTTGATGACCGATGGTGGGAGCGTTATCGCCATGTCCTACTACGGAGCGGAGAAGGTCGTGCCCCACTATAATGTTATGGGGGTGGCAAAAGCTTCGCTTGAGGCTTCCGTTCGCTATTTGGCAGATAACTTAGGTGAGAAGAAGATTCGTGTGAATGCGATCAGTGCGGGTCCGGTGAATACACTCGCAGCACGAGGCATCGCTGGTTTTACATCCATGCTCAAACACTATGAAGCCCATGCACCTTTGCGTCGTAACGTTGAAGTAAGCGAGCTCGGTGCTACGGGCGTCTTTTTAGCTTCGGAAGGTGGTGCTGCGATCACGGGACAGACTTTGTATGTCGACGGTGGGTATTCTGTGATGGGCATGTAATCCTGCAAAGCAGGATTACATGGTCTTATGGTCCCTTGGTCGAATAGTCTAATGGTATTGTCATGGCTCGGATTGAGCGGTATGAGGATCTTGAATCTTGGCAGGAGGCACGATATCTCGTTAGCGCGGTTTATAAGATTTCTAAAGAGCACCTAAAGGGTGATCCAAGTTTGCGTGATCAATTGCAAAGGGCTTCGGTTTCTATTATGGCAAATATCGCCGAAGGGTTTGAAGGGAGAAGTGATGCGGAGAAGGTTCGATTTCTGATAATAGCGAGAGGCTCAGCTGCTGAAGTGAGATCTCTTCTCTATGTTGTAAAAGATGTCGGTTTAGCAAAGAGGGAAGAAATAGAACATTTACAAGAATCATGCCGAAAGATTGGCCGTTTAATTAGCGGCCTGATTAATCATCTAAGAAAATGACAATTAGACCATCTGACGATCCAACTATCAAACCAACAACAGCGACAAAGAAGCTGTTGTTATGGGATATCGACGGAACGCTTGTTCATACGGGGAAGGCAGGAGAGTTTGCCATTGGGGTGGCGCTCAAGCGGAAATTTGGAAAGACTGGGGCGATTGATCAAGTGGACTTTCGAGGTCGGACTGATCGACGTATTTGCCATCAGCTTTTGGAATTTCACGGAGTTGAACCAACGCAAGAAGCTGTGGAAGAAATGGTCCAAGCTTACTTGGATGCTTTGAAGGAGGAGCTTCCAAATCGCCAAGGTTTGGTGTTTCCCGGGATTCTTGAGATTTTGGAGGTATCTCATGAGCGAGATGATTTGGTGAATGCGTTGTTAACGGGGAATGCGAAACGAGGAGCAGAGCTTAAGTTAAGTTATTACCACATTTGGAACTATTTTGAATTCGGAGCGTTTGCGGATGATTCGTCAGATCGGAATGAGCTAGGTCCGGTGGCATTGGAGCGGGCAAAAGACACTTTGAACCTTTCTTTTGAAGGTAAGGATGTTCTTGTGATTGGTGATACGCCTCACGATATTGCATGCGGAAATGTGATTGGGGCTCAAACGGTCGCGGTGGCTACCGGAGGCTATAGCTATGAGC
>JBCCKK010000299.1:0-3904 GCA_039027395.1 Verrucomicrobiota bacterium
CATCAACTTCCCAACCAATCCAACAGGAGCGACATTGCCTGCTGATGAGCTCGATGGAATCGCTGAATTTTGTGTGGAACACGATCTACTTGTGATTACGGATGAAATTTATTCCGAGCTAACCTATGAAGGAAAGCACCAGTCCATCGTCACTCGTCCAAGGATGCGTGACAGAACGATCTTTCTTCATGGCTTTAGCAAGGCATTTGCGATGACCGGATTTCGAGTTGGCTACGCTTGTGCTCCTGTTGAACTGACAGAAGCAATGATGCGGATTCACCAGTACTCGATGTTGTGTGCGTCGATCATTAGCCAGGAGGCTGCTTTAGAAGCTCTTAAAAATGGCAAAGCTCCGATGGAACGAATGCGTGAGGGTTATCAGCAGAGAAGAAATTATCTAGCAGGGGAATTCAACAAGATGGGTTTGGATTGCCATTTGCCTCAAGGGTCATTCTATCTGTTCCCTTCCATCAAATCGACAGGCTTAACGAGTCGAGAGTTTTCACTGAAACTCTTGGAGGAGAAGAAGGTAGCTGTTGTTCCCGGGGATGCATTTGGAGTCGGTGGGGAAGGGTTTATTCGGTGCAGCTTTGCAACGTCTTTAGAAGAAATTAAGCAAGCAGCGGAAGCGATTGGTAGCTTTGTCAACGGTCTTTAGTCGTTTAGCTTCAATCTTATTTTAATTTAGGCAGAGCCACATGAACTATGACGTAGCGATTATCGGTGGAGGCCATAACGGCTTAGTGTGTGGAGCTTATTTGGCTAAGGCGGGGTTAAGGACGATTGTTTTAGAGAGACGAGATCGTGTTGGGGGTGCTGTTTGTACCCATACAGATCTCATTCCTGGATATCGAATCGATGTTGGTTCTTCGGTTCATATTATGATCCACATGACTCCGATTCTCGATGAACTCAAGTTATGCACCGAGTTTGGTCTTGAATATATCGAAATGGACCCTTGGGCCTACTATCCCATCCAGGGGACTCAGCGAGGAATCACTTTCTATCGAGATGTGGATCGGACAGTCGAGAGCATTGCTCAGGTTTCACTAAATGATGCTCGTGCCTACAGGCGATTTGTTACTCATTGGACGGAATTGAATGAAGGGGTATTTGAGACCTTTCTTCAGCCGCCTGAACCAGGGCGACTTTTTTGGACGATGCTTAAGCGAAATCTTTTTGCAAAGAAGTCTAGAAAACTCTGGTCTTCGTTGGATACGGCTCGGCAGCTGATGGCTCCCTATGGGCAGTTGGTTCATGAGTTATTTGAAAATGAATCGGTTCGCTCTGCATTACTTTGGCTGTCGGCACAGTCTGGACCAGGTCCGGATGAGTTGGCTTCTGGAGATATGCTGGGTTGGAATGCGATGATTCACAAATCAGGAGCTTGGCGAGCAAAAGGTGGCTCAGGGGCTTTAAGTGAAGCACTGGAGCGCTGCTTAAAACATCATGGCGGTAAAGTTCAATCAGCAAGTCCAGTAGAGTCATTGGGACAAAAACAAGGCCAATGGATCTTGAAGACACCTCACGATGAGATCTTAGCGCGGAGAGTGGTCTCCGCATGCCATGTGCAAACACTTTTTGGTAAACTGCTGAAACGACCTCCCGAACGCTTGACACGAAGGGTGATGAATACTCGAGTCGGCAATGGTTTTGGAATGATCGTGCGCCATGCGGTTAATCAGTTGCCGAGTTATCATGAAGAGGAATCAGGAGTTCACGAATATCACTCAGCGATGCAATTGTTATGCCCTAGTAAGGAACATTTGCAAAGTTCGTTGTATGACTATCAGCTAGGGCATCCTCCGAAAAATCCTTCTGTGGTGGCTATGACGTTTTCTGCCATCGATTCGACATTGGCTCCTGAAGGGAAACATACTCTATTTACGTGGGCTCAATACCATCCGTATCAATTGCAAAATGGAGAGAAGTGGCCAGATATCGCGGAGAGAGAGGCAGATAAGCTTTACGATCTCGTTTGTAAGTATGCGCCAAATATGAGGGGCCAAATCATTGACCGCTATATTCAAACTCCAGATCGGATTGAAGAACTACACGGATTACTCAAAGGGAATGTGATGCATTTAGAGATGAGTCTGGATCAGATGTTTTTCTTTCGGCCTTTGCCTGAAATGGCCTCGTATCGGACTCCTCTTAAGGGATTATATCTTACTGGAGCGAGTACTCACCCTGGAGGAGGCGTATTCGGAGCTAGTGGCCGTTCATCAGCACACGTTGTTCTCAAAGACCTTTATAAGAACCGCTGACGGAGGCTAGGATCCAGAGCTTTACTCACTGATCATAGCGACCTAGGTTTTAGTAATGGCGGCGGCGGAAATCAAGAAAGCTCGATTTAGTGATCCTGTAGTCCAATTTTCTATTTTCGTGGAAAATAAGGTCGGGCGTTTACTGGAAACTATTAATTTATTGGCCGATCGAGATATCCATGTGATGGCAATCACAACAATGGATACAACAGATAGTGCTATTCTTAGAATGGTCGTCGACGACCCTGATTCGGCCAGGCAACTCCTTTTTGAGCACGGTTTAGCCCACGCTGAAACAGAAGTGCTCGTCGTAGAGTTAAATGGAGCCACCGAAGTTCAACAAGTGCTGTGCATTATTCTTCAGGCTGAGATTAATGTGCACTACACCTATGCTTTTATTAGTCGCCCTCAAGGAAGAGGAGCTCTGGCAATTCACTTAGAGGACCTGGAGCTTGGAAGTCAGGCTTTAATTCGGCATGGGCATAAGGTCCTAGGGCAAGCCGACATCTCCCGTTGAACTGGCTATTAAGCAACGGTTAACGATTGCCCGTTATTCTCTGTGTTTAAGCCGAGGATAAACGGAGCAGCTTTTTTCGCCCACTGCTCGGCGGATGGGTAGCCTCCCGCGCCATCACCAAAGCAAGATCTCAGCATCTCGGTATCGATGATTCCTGGGTTGAGAGGAATCGCAGCCATCCCGGATGGGAGTTCTTGAGCGAGTGCTTGAGTTAACCCTTCGATTGCCCATTTACTTGCGCAATAGGGAGCAACTTCTGGTGCGGTGCTTCTTCCCCAACCCGAGCTGAGATTGATAATAATTCCTCTATTTTTCTGAGTCATATCCGGCAGGAAGTTTTTTATGAGATAGAATGTTCCCTTAAGATTGATATCGATTAATCGATCGAATTCAGAAGAAGAGATTTTCCATAAAACGCTATTTTCATTAATGACTGCGGCGTTGTTAATCAGGAAGTCAGGTGATGGACATTTCCGAAAAACTTCCTTAGCCCAGTTCTCAACTTCATCATGATTCGAAATGTCAACGGATTCAAAATGATGGGAAGAATAGAGTTTTTGGAGGGATTGGATTTCTTGGGTAGAGCGACCACAACCAATCACCTGATGACCTTGTTTGATAAACTCGTCGACGAGAGCTCGACCAAGCCCTCGCGTACAGCCTGTGATGACTATTGAAGAACGATCATCTACCATCAAAGCGAAGTTAGCACAGCATGAGGTGTGCAGACTACATCAAACCGGCAAGCTTGATAGCCACGACCTTCAAGCGAAGCGTTTTGCTAATACGGTTCTCATAGTATTTCTGCATCTGAGGGCTAATTTCAGCTTTCTTGGTAAATTTCCTCCGTTTGGTTTGGCCAGAGGACGGCCTATAAGTTTTTCTTTCTTTATTAGAAGAAATTTTATTAACCATATTAATTAAGACGCTTAAATGTCCGTCTCGATTCAGTTTGTTTTGAGCCAAATTATCGTTTTTTTCGGAAAAATGGGGGGACCGAGATAACTGATAGCCAGCAACTTATCTGAGATCTGAGAATTCGTGAGGAGTACGCATCTAAAAACCGAGATTAGAAACTCCTCTGTTTTGACCAACAGAACCTAGAAAGCAAAATCAAGTC
>JBCCKK010000300.1:0-3900 GCA_039027395.1 Verrucomicrobiota bacterium
AGCAAGCGTATGATTACATAGATCAAGTATGTAAAACCCAATCTTCGATTTGTCAGTCTAAGCAGTTCCAGGCATTACGTATTTAGCTGGAGCAATCTTCCATACAACTAGATTAAATCGAAAAACAGATTGATATTTTTGGTCCGGATAAACATCTGATAAATGCGAAAGGTTAGATATAAATTTTTAGTTTCACCCGTTTTACAGGCAAAGCGAGTCAAAGGCTTTATCGCGATGGCTCTCATTGCCAATCAAGCCGAAGATCTGTCTCCCTATTTTCTAATTTTGCAGACCTCAACAGGGTTCTTCAATTATTCCAATTTAGTCCACGAAGATCCGGATCAAAATCGACACGCCCTTGAGAAGTCTTCCGCTCTAGTTGAAATCGCTGAAAAAGCATGCTCACTGGAAGACTTCGATGAAGCCTGCCTGAATCTTGTTAATGAATTAGAAACCTATTTTTCCTGTTACCGAACTGCCTTGGGATTTAAATCAGTTCAGGGTATTCAACCCTCTGCTGTTTCTCATATCATTGACTTTGACCCTAAAAGCACCTCAAGCCTTGCCTTACAAGCAGCTATGAGAGAGGCAGAAAAACTAGATACTTCTGTTTCAATTCCCCCGCGTGACGACGATAAACAAGACCCCATTCAAATCACAGCGCATCAGGAGCTTAAGAGAATCCTCGATCTTGAGACTGTGGAATCCTTGCCATTGAGGAGACCAGATGGCTCAATCTTCGGGGTTCTAGTTTTAATGTGGGATGAATCTCATTCCAGACCTCAAGAGCACTCACAACTCATCGACGCTACCCTTCCTCCACTGAGTGGA
This sequence comes from Verrucomicrobiota bacterium, assembly GCA_039027395.1. Lineage (GTDB taxonomy): Bacteria > Verrucomicrobiota > Verrucomicrobiia > Methylacidiphilales > JBCBYL01 > JBCCKK01. Next base: position 832 of record JBCCKK010000300.1, read on the forward strand.
TTGCTTCATTTGCTTTACAAAGCACGTCCAAACCTTCTACAAAAGTATGTTCTTCAGAGATGGACCGGGTGGAGCGAAAAAAAAAGACAGATTCTCCTCTATGGAGCCATCGCATTATTCGTTCTACTCTTCTTACCTTCCTTTCCTTATAAGATCAGCACCAAGTGCACGCTTGAGCCCGTTACACGCCGGATTGTAGCAGCTCCGTTTAATTGTCGTTTGGAACGGGCTCTCGTTGAGCCTGGACAACCAATCAAAAAGGGAGATGTGCTTGCCCAACTCGACGGCAAAGAAATTCGAGCCCAACTAGCGGAACTGATCGCAAGGCGAGATCGCGCCGCAAAAATGGCAGATCAAGCGATGGCTTCAGATGATGTCCCCTCGTTTCAAGTCGCCCAGCTTGAGATGGAAAGTCTAAACTATGAAATAGAGATCTTGTCTGAACGTACCCGCCAATTAGAAATTCGCTCTCCCATTTCAGGAATTGTAATTATGGGAGATTTGGAAAGGGCTGAAGGCGTTCCTTTAGAGAAGGGGGAACCTCTTTTCGAAGTCGGCCCACTTGGTGAGGTGGTTGCAGAATGTGCGATCCCTGAGAACGACATTGCCTACGTTCGAGAGAAGATGCCCGTACGAATTAAACTCAACGCTTTCCCTGGAGATAAGTGGCTCTCGCAGATTCAAAATATCAATCCGAGATCGGAGACGCAAAACAATCGTAATGTTTTTGTGGGAGAGGCCTATCTAGATAACACAGATTTAAAGCTTAAACCTGGCATGCAGGGAAAAGCAGTTATTGAGAGTGAGGGTAGATCATTGGCCTGGATCCTTTTCCATAAGATGTGGGAGTTCATTCAAATCAAGCTCCTTTGGTAAAACACATGCCTCTACCGGACAAAGAGCGGCAAGACTATGCAGTCAGGGAAATCGAAGCTTCACACCCTAAGCTGAGGGGAGATTTAACGTTCACCGTTCAAGAATTTCGTGGAGAGCGCTGTTGCGTCGTTGAAGACCCCACTTCAGGGAAGTTCTATCGAATTGGCCTTCGCGAGTATTACTTTATTCGACAGCTGGATGGAAAAAAAACGGTAGGTAAGGCTTTGGCCGACATGGCGGGTGACGCCCACCAAGAAGCATTGACTGAAGGTGAAGCGACATCCATTCTGCGCTGGCTTCTCGAAACGGGACTGGCTGCTACCGGAGAATCCGCCCGGGCGGACCTTATGTTCAGCAAGGTTCAGCAAAAGCGTGACGTTAAGATCAAAACCTTTACGAACATCCTCTTTTTTAAGCATTCCTTAGGAAATCCTGACCGATTGATCGACCGGCTGACTCGACTCTTTGGATTCTGGGTAGGATGGCCAGGCTGGGCACTTGGCGGCATTCTTTTTATGATCGGCCTGTCCTTAGTCATTTGGAACTGGGACACATTTCTTGCCTCTTCAGAAGGTGTGCTTGCAGCCGATAACTGGCTTTGGCTTGCCGTGGCTTGGGTTTTACTCAAAATTGTTCATGAAAGCTGGCATGGCATTGTATGCAAATACTACGGCGGCAAAGTTCCTGACGCCGGAGTCCTATTTGTGCTTTTCACGCCGATGGGATATGTCGATGCCACTTCCAGTTGGCGATTTTCAAATAAATGGAAGCGGATTCATGTAAGCGCTGCTGGAATGTTTATCGAAGCCGTCATTGCAGCCATCGCTGTAATGGTTTGGGCACAGAATGAACCCAGCCCGATCCAAACCATCGCTTACAACGTTGTTATCATGGCAACCGTTGTCACAATCGTTTTCAATGCCAATCCTCTCCTCAAGTTTGATGGCTACTATATATTGGCCGATCTACTCGAGATCCCCAACCTTTACCAACGAGGACAAACCGCCCTCAAAAATGCTTCCAGAAAGTTCCTTATCGGTATCCCGAATGTTGAAGTCATAGATTGGAACAAACGAGAAGAAGTCTTCATCTTTATCTACGGAGTCGCTGCATTTATTTGGAGAATTTTGATTCTCGTAACGATCTTAACTGCCGCATCTTTCCTTTTCGGTGGGGGGGGTAAAATTTTGGCTCTTCTCGCAGGCCTCGGGCTTGTTATACCTGCCACTAAGAAATTATTTACCTACCTTAAGGAAGGAAAACCAGGCGAGCGTCCGAACCCAAAGATCTATGGTCTCAGAATCGGAGGGTTGATCGCTGCATTACTACTTCTCGCATTTTTCCCGTTCCGACCGACGTTAACCGCACCCGGGATCACCGATTTTGGTGATGCCTCCATCGTTCGTGTCGAATGTCCAGGCTTTGTAGAAAAAGTCCATGTTACTAATGGAAGCCGAGTGCGAAAGGGAGATGTCCTGGTAACTCTACGTAATGATGACGCAAAAGCAGAGCTGAGGCGAATTCGAATGGAGCTCAAGCAGGCTCAGATCAAGTCGAGAAACTACCAAACCGAGGGTAATGTCACTGCATCTCAGATCGAGGCTCAGAAACTCGAGGGTCTTCAGAAACAGTATCGTGAACAGCAAGCATTCGTCCGCTCTCTTGAACTCCGCGCACTCGAGGCGGGGCGGGTTGTAGCGCGCAGTCTCGAAAACCTGAGAGGTACGTATTTGCGCACTGGACGTGAAGTGGCAACGGTCGAGCAACGCCGGGTGCGGGAAGTAACGATTGCCATACCTCAACCGGACATCGATCTCTACCGTCTCCACCAAGATCACCCGGTTTGGGTTAAGATTCGAGGACGTAACGGGAAATTCTATGGACTCATGCAGTCGCCTGATCCTCAAGCATCCAAGAATCTGCCTCATATGGCTCTTTCTGGATTAGTCGGAGGCCCACTTCCCGTTCGTCCGAGAAAAGATATCGAAAGTCCTGAGTCAGATGAAGATCACTATGAACTGATCAACCCCCATTTTAGTGCCAAGATCGAGATCAAAGAACGACTCGAAGAAGATCTAAAATCCGGTGAATCCGTCATTGCTAAATTTACCTCGCGACAATCCAACCCTCTCTGGAAATGGGCCTACAAAAAAATAGGTGGATTGATGCAAACTCTAACTCAACAGGCCGAGG
>JBCCKK010000301.1:0-3878 GCA_039027395.1 Verrucomicrobiota bacterium
GAGGTAAGCGACGAAGGCTTTGCGTCCATTGGTTTTATATTGTTCAAAGAGAGAGTCTATTCGATTCATTGTGTGGGAGAGGATAGGCCTATCGAGTTAATTGATCTCCAACATAACCCATACCTTTGAAAGTAAGGTCTGGATCGTGGATATCAAATAAAGCTTCATTTCCGATAAACAAATTACTGTCTCCTCCGGTTGCCAGAATGGCAAGTCGTTTCACTTTTAATTCTTGTTTGATTTCGGAAACAATTTCTCGAACAAGTCCCTGATACCCGTAGTAAGCGCCGGAAAGCATAGCGCCTCGGGTGGTTTTTCCGATCGCTGACGACGGTTTTTTTAAGGAAACTCTTGGTAAAAGCGCGGTCCGCTCTGATAGGTAGTCCCGAAAGACCCGCATACCGGGAGCGATAACGCCACCTAAGTATTCAGATTTTGGAGAAATGATATCGAAGGTTACGGCGGTACCATAATCGATAACGATTGCAGGCACGGTGTAGTGGCAGCAAACCCCCGCAGCATTACAGAGGCGATCGGCCCCAATACTCGAAGGTTTTGGGAATTTGATTTTTATGCCAAGAGGGCTCCTATAATCTATGAAGTGTTGTTGCGATATCGGCGTCTTTTTGACCAAATTGTTTACACGGGGAACAACACTGGAAACGACTAACTGATCGGCTTTTGCGCGTCTTTGCCAAGAGAAAAGGTGCACTTTTTCAAGATCCGATGTCGGATGTCGACCGAGAAGCATTAGCTTTCCATTTTGCCAGCGTGCCGCTTTGGTAAAGCTGTTATTGATATTAATCAGTAATGTTGAACCCACGAATAGAAGAACAAGTTAGAGCCTGGGTGCCGTAACAGCAGAGTCGCTGGCGCAGCGGAATCCAAGCCATGCTTGCTGGGTTGTTTTCCGATAGTTTAGGCGCTTTTGATTACTGACTAGCACGGGGTAACCATGGTTTCCGCCGCGTTGTGCTCCGTCGCCACCTTTAGGATCTCCAAGTTCCTTACTCAGCTCGACCCACTCGCTGATATTACCAGCCATACCTTTTACCCCGAACGGGCTTACATCTGTTTTTGAGTGTTTGTTGACTTCGGCAGGACCTCGATAACCATCATAACTGCCAGGCGATTCTCCATCTTTGGTCTTGTCTCGATCCGCTCCCGTATTGGCGAGAGTCAAATCGGGTTTGTTTCCCCAAGGAAGTTTGAAATGTTCATCCCCAGCTGCGGCTCGCATCCATTCGAGTTCCGTTGGGAGTCGTTTTCCTGCCCACTTCGCAAACGCATAGGCGTCTGCATAATCGACGTTAAAGATAGGCGTATCTCGGTTAATTTTCTCTCCAAGGTAGAATTTCTTGCGCTTTACTGAAGTGATGATCTTTTTCCAGTCTCTTGGAATGAAGTTGTCTTTAGAATATTCGTAGTTTGGAGGAAGGTATTTCTTGGGATCTTCACGAGCTGTGCTTTTGAGAAACTTCTCATACTGGCCAATCGTGATCTCATGCTCATCCAGGTAGAATGCTCCAACATCTACCATCTCGTTTGTTTTAGGGATGCGGACCTTGCCCGCTGGAATTCGTTTTTGAGTGAGAAAGTCAGTGCCGGGTTGATCAATAACAAAGCTGTTGAGTACAAAGATTAAGATGAAAATAAGGAATGCGGTCGCGGCTCCTCCACCGATAACGGCCCAAAGCCAAAAAGACTGCCTGGCTTTGACGACTTCTTTTGCGGCCTCTTTAGCCCGTTGGCGCTCTGGGACGTGCTTAACGGGCGCTAAATCGATATCGATCTGGTTTCCGATAGCAATCGCGGTAGTTAGATCAACGGACCCTTGATCCATGTAATCGAGAAGTTCTACGAGCCTTGGCTCACTCGCTGTATTTGGATCCAAAAACGCCCGAGACACTTCGGCGAGTAATCGAAGCTCCTCAGCAGGATCTGGAATTTCTTCACCCTCCGGCAGTGCCGTATTGTGCAGCTTGATCACGCCTCGTTCTGAGATGGTAATATGTTGCGCTTTGATTCGAGGGTGGGGGATTTGGCTGTCATGCAAGTGCTTGAGAGCAGCCGCAGTCGTATGAATGATTTTGGCTAATAGGCGGTCATCAAACGTAGAACTTTGTAGATAGAACTGGAATAGGCTGGGGCCGGCGATAGGTTCGGAAGAAATAATGTGCCGATCCTGAACCATACTTTCTTCATAGATCGCATAGATCGAAGGAAACGAATTGCGTCCTTGGGCTGCAGCCCGAAGTCGGAAAGACTCAATGAGTTCTGGACTTGAGTTGTTATAGGGAATTGTGAGGTAGACATCCCGTTTGATGGCTGGTTGCAGTGCGCTATAAACCTGTCCCATGAAGGACTGACCTGCAAAATCGCGAATCTGATAAGCTCCTAGATTCTTGCCCCTTAAATCCTCGGCCAATGCCGAGACAATCGAGACAATTTCTTCACCTTTCTCAAGGCCTTGGATATAAGGAAGCGAATAGTCACGAGCTAGGAAATCGACAACAGGACCACTGCTAACAATTGAGAAAGCGCCAAGTGGATGGCTCATGGCTAAGCTTAAAATAAGATCCGAAGCATCTGACTCATTCCAAAACTGCTCGCATAGAACGATGAACCGGTCGGTAAATGTGGGGCAAAGAGCGTAGAGATCTTCCAGTGTCTCTGTGGTTTGGATGGTAACATTTAGCTCGTATGACTGCAGCAACGCTTCCAAATAGCTAGTCGTGGCCGGATCCGGGTAAGAAAGAATTACCGGTGTTGTGTAATCAGACATTGTGTATTTCGCTTATCGAGAGAGTTATCTCTCTGCCATTCCCTGCTTTAAATGCTACACCTTGCTAACCTCCGGATACAAGGCGAAACACTACAATCTGAGATGAAGTTAAACTAATTCTTCCGGCAAATCAGGTAACAGCTTCTTGATATTCTGCACGTGATCTCGGTGGCAAACAAGAACGGCATCATCGACTTCTACTACCACAAGATCTTGAACACCGCAGACAGCGATTTGGCGCTTGGTGGAAAAAAGGATATTGTTACTAGAATCTAAACTGAGAGCGGTGCCTTTTATCGTGTTGCCATCTTCGTCTTGAGACATGTGCTGGGGAATAGCGGTCCAGGCTCCAACATCATCCCAGTCAAATTCCGCCCTAGCTGCTTCGACAGATGTTGCTTTCTCCATAATTGCATAGTCGACGGAAATTTTGGGAAGTTGACTGAAGTTTTCCGTAAGAAATTGTTCTTGGTTTTCCTTGGGAAACGCGCGAATAAACTTGGATAGTTCTGGAGCATGCTGGTCGGCGACATTCAAAAACGCGGAGGCTCGCCAAACAAACATGCCTGCGTTCCAAGCATACTCTCCTGAGTCTAGGTAACTTTTAGCCGTCTCTAAATCGGGTTTTTCCACAAATCGTTTGACCGAAAAGACTTCGGTTCCAGATGCTCCAGTGGGTTGTTTTTCTCCTAGATGCAGGTAGCCGAAACCTGTTGCAGGGAAGGTGGGTTTGATTGCAATCGAGATGAGCGACTTTCCTGAGTTAGCCCGCGTGATGGCATCCGATAGATTCCGCTGGAATGCCTCGACGTCTTTGATGAGCTGATCCGCAGGTAAAAGGACAATGATGGCATCGGGATCTTGAACATAGGCCATTGCGGTGGCTAGGGCAGCAGCAGGAGCTGTGTCCCGTTTTGCTGGCTCACCTATGATTTGAACATCCGGGTGGTTCGATAATGCTTCTCGTGTGGGGGCTACTTGCGCTTCATTGGTCAATATGAATAAATGATCGTTAGGCACGATGGATTTGACGCGTTGTGCGGTTTCTCCAAGCAGAGATTCATCTGAAAATAGACGAAGCAGCTGTTTTGGA
>JBCCKK010000302.1:0-3857 GCA_039027395.1 Verrucomicrobiota bacterium
ACGTTGGGGTATGGCGGGCAAAACGACGGTCCAATCCACTCGGAACCAGACGCTTACGACCCTTGGCACGGCGGCGGTTTAGCGTTGCACGGCCATTCTTAGTCCGGGTCCGCGCCAGGAATCCATGTTGACGTTTGCGGCTTCTTAGTGACGGGTTAAAAGTCGGTTTCATATGCGTTCTCCTGTGAAAAGGACGCGGAAGATATCACCAACAAAAATGAAGTCAATCCAGATCACGACATATTTCGACAATCTGATCCAACTCGGCTCGTGTGTTGTAAAAGTGAGCGGACACCCTCAAAAACGTGTCGCCAGCCCGGTCATGCCGGATGGATACACTCACTTTTTCAGATTCCAACGCTTTTAAGAGCACACTCCGCTTATCTGATGGCAGTCTAAACGTAACGATTCCCGACTGCCAGTTTTCTTCCTCACTCGGAGCTTTGGCAAAGTAGTAGGGAGCCCAGTCTATCGATTTCATTTGCTCAATGAGATACTCACGATGAGATAGAAGCGCTTTCGAAATTTCTTCGATACCACAATCCAGCAACATCCTAACCGAAGCTCCCATCGAGAAAATGCCTGGAAGATTAAGGGAACCTGGTTCATAACGACGAGCTCCCGAATAGTAGTCAATCTCCTCTTGAGCAATGAAATTGGGTGACACGACATTCCAGGAACCCAGAAGTGTAGGCTTGCACGCTTCAAATCGATCTCGGTCCACGTAAACCAACCCTGCCCCCATAGGCCCCAACATCCACTTATGTGAATCCGCACTCAGAAAATCCACATGCTCCACAGAAAAGGGAAATGCCCCCAAAGTTTGAATCCCATCAACACAAAATAGGATACCTCGCTTTTTCAGCTGTTTACCTATTTCGTCGATATCTACCCGATAACCTGAAAGAAAGTTGGCCGTTGCTAACGAAACCAGGCGAGTCTTCTCACTTAAATAGGACTCGAGTAATTTCCATGTGATTACTCCTTGCTCATCAGCCTCCATAGCCACCGGACGCACGCCTTGCGCTTTTAGTTTTCTCCAGGGATACACATTAGCCGGATAGTCATCTCGGTAAAAAACCACCTCATCTCCCGACTCCCAATGAATACCATCAGAGACCATATTTAACCCAAGCGCAGTTGGACCTAGGAGTGCAATTTCATCCTGATCAGCTCCAATGAGTTGAGCCATGGATTCACGGACCTGATCCACCAACTTCATTGTATCCCCAGCTTCCTGATGATCCTTATGAGATCGATCGCCAAACCACGTCAGAGCATCGGTCGCACAACTGGGGAGCGCAGTTACCCCTGCATGCGCTAAAAAATTTCGAGCCGAAGTAATTGGAAACGCTTTTTTCCGCGCCTCCTCATTCTGCTGAATCTCATCAATAGAAGTTAACGAATCGTTTATCATCATTTTCACATCCTACTTAATCTTTCCATCTATCCGGGAATCATACTTTTCATGTGCTCGACGGATTCTACAACCGAATCGACAACCTGAGCAACCTGATCATCTCGATTTGTCTCTCCAAAAGAAAACCGAATGGATGATGTTGCCAAATTCCTAGAAACGCCCATTGCTAACAAGACATGGGAAGGCTCTAAAGAACCTGTGCTGCAAGCAGAACCGGTTGATGCACAAATCCCTTTTTTATCGAGTAACAGCAAAAGCGCTTCCGCTTCAATATTCGGAAATCCAATGTAGCTGGTATTTGGAAGACGCTGCGAACGCTTTCCATGAATCACAATTTCAGGAATCCGAGCCAATAGGGTATTTTCAAACTTATCTCGTATCGCTTGAATTCGATCCATTTCATCTAAGAGAAGATTTTTACGTCGCTCAGCGGCTGCTCCAAAACCCACAATTCCAGGGACGTTCTCTGTTCCTCCTCGCCTTCCCCGCTCTTGCCCCCCTCCCCACAAGAGAGGACTAAAGCCACTTCTTCGATTGACATAAAGGGCTCCTATCCCTTTGGGACCGCATAGCTTATGGGCCGAGAAAGAGGCATAGTCGATTGGGAGCTGTTCGAGAGCTATCAGAAGTTTACCAACGGCTTGAACCGCATCAGTATGAAAAAGAACCCCTTTCTTACGACATAACTCTCCAATCGCCTCAATCGGATAGACAACTCCAGTTTCATTATTTGCCCACATCACAGAAACAAGCGCGGTATCCTCTCGAATCGAACTTTCGATCATCGAGACATCCATTGCCCCGTCATCATTCACCGAGACATAAGTTACCCCTACCCCTTCTTGTTCTAAGCTCTCAGCAAAGGTTTTAATTGCCGGATGCTCAACAGCTGAAATGACGATATGGCGCCTTCCTGTCAATTGGAGAGCCGAACGCACCGCTGCATTATTTGCTTCAGTCCCACCGCTGGTGAATACGATACAACGAGAATGACACCCCAACAATTCGGCAATCCGCTCTCGAGCTTGCTTTACGGCATCTTTGGATTGACGCCCTAATTCGTATACACTTGAAGCATTCCCAAAATGACTTGTAAGAAACGGAGTCATTTCCTGAAAAACATCAGGGTCGAGAGGTGTTGTTGCATTGTGATCCAAATAAATCATTCCATCAGATTTCAAATTTCACAAACCTCTAACGACCAACAAAAGAATTCAAAACTTAACGCTCGCATAATTTTTAGATACACCTTAATTTCGTGTCTGTGAAGGTAGTTATCTATTTGTTACTTTTTATTGTCGGTATGGTTGCGGGTGCTGCCGTTGTTTATCTTGTTGAACCATTACAATCGAGTCATTCTAAAGTCCAAGAAAAAGAAACGCAACTTGCCAGCTCAAAGCTTGAGCTAGCGAAACTTCAATCTGAGATCAAGAAACATCAGAAAGAAAACGAAGAGTTCAAGACAAAGATCGCCGGACTTGAGAAAGAAGTTCAAGAGCAAGAAACAAAGCTGAAGAATCAACTCGAGGAGTTGTCTAAAAAAGCCGAAACACTCACTGAGAAGGCTGAAACAGCCGGTGGAGATCTTCTGGCGAAAGCATCTAACTTTTTGTCAGATCAAAAGGACACTCAGCTCGAAGCACTCAAATCAAGCTTAAACTTAACTTCAGAACAAGAAACTAAGTTGAAGGACTTCTTAAATACTCAAGGGCTCGGAGAAAACAAAACACTTCAAGATCTTCTATCAAGCAATTCTACTGACGCTGCAAGCAGTGGTATGCGTCAAGCTCTCGATGAAGAGCTAGCTAAGTGGTTGTCACCCGAACAGAAAGAGCTCTACGCGAAGTTCAAGCAAGGATTAGGTACACCTCAAACCGAGAAACTTATTCCTGAAGGTAAAAAGTTGATGGAAAAAGCCCAAGAGCTGATCACTCCTTCGAATTAACGGTTCATCTAAAAGACACGACAACTGGCAAAGAAATAAAACACTTCAATTAGCCATCATTCCTGATTGAAGGTTGGTTCTTGTAACAAAGTCCTGTCAGATTCGTCGAACACTAGCCGATCTTTACCCAGATTTGGTTACAACGGAGTATCTTTAATAGTATTTTTCAACTGTGGACTATTAAACAAACCAAACCACAGACTAGGAATTGCAACTAAAAGAAGTGCTTTTAGGAAGAACCAATTTGAATAAGTAATCTCTGCTTTACGGAATATATCGATAAATAGAAGAACCGAGCCCAAAAGCATTCCCGTAATGCTAAGTAGCAAGAGTATCGCCACCAGATCATTTACACGAGGGTTGCTGTGTAACCTGAGGGCAAAAAACAACGAAAATAGATAGGGCGTAATTAATGATACTCCTCCAAGTTCATTAAATAGTCCGAAAGTCTCTGTGTTGGTGAACAACAATATCAAAGCCAGCAGGAAGACT
>JBCCKK010000303.1:0-3850 GCA_039027395.1 Verrucomicrobiota bacterium
AACAGGGCTCCCGCTTCTTTAAACTTACCTAGCAGCGCATCACCTTCCATGTTTACCCCTTAACTAATGCTACCGCTTCAATTTCGACTTGGGCTCCCTTGGGAAGAGCAGAAACTTGAATCGTTGAGCGGGCCGGTTTCGTTTTTCCGAAGAATTCCTTGTAGATTCCGTTAACAACAGCGAATTGCCCAAGGTCCGTTAAGAAGATCGTCGTTTTAACCACTGAATCAAAATCGGCTCCTCCAGCAAAAAGCACCTCTTTTAGGTTCTTAAGAACCTGGCGGGTTTGCTCTTCAATCCCCTCCCCAACCAATTCTCCGGTGTCCGGTTTAAGGGGAATCTGACCCGCTGTATATAGCATTTGATCCGTTGCAACAGCCTGTGAGTATGGCCCGATCGCAGCGGGCGCTTTTGTCGTCGAGATTTCTTCACGTTTCACAAGTACCGTGAATAGACAGTCGTCTAAATCTGTCAACAGCCACAACACCTCACATCGGACTTGATAGCTATTCTAAACACATAGAAATGCTGATTGATACCCACTGCCACCTAGATTTCCCAGACTTTGAAGGACAAATCGAGACGATTATCAAAAAAGCCAACGAGGCAGGAGTCACCCGCTTGATCACGATAGGAACAACTCTCAGCTCAAGTAAAAAAGCCGTTGAACTCGCTGAACAATTCCCGGAAGTCTATGCAACGGTTGGGCACCATCCGTGTAATTGGGACGATTACTACGAAGATGAAATTCAAGAACTTAACGAACTCTGCGAAAATCCTCGAGTTGTTGCCATTGGGGAATGTGGACTGGACTACCACTGGCTTCCTCAGCCCGAGGACTTCCCGAACGCTGCTGAACACCAATCGGCCATAGAAACTATCAAGTCCAAACAAAAGCTAATATTTCGCCAGCAACTCGAGCTTGCAGCAAAGCAAAACCTAAACGTCGTTGTTCACCAACGAGACAGCTGGAACGACTGCCTTGAACAATTAGAACCGTTTCACGGAAAACTACGTGCAGTTTTCCATTGTTTTTCAGGGACCCAAGAAGCGGCCGCAACTCTTTGGAAAAATAGTCACCTGGTATCAATCACCGGTATCGCAACCTTCAAGAAATCCGAAGAACTTCGAGAAACTCTTGCTCAGCTTCCCGATCGTAGTTTCATGGTCGAAACCGACGCCCCTTATCTAGCCCCTGTTCCTCACCGAGGAAAACGCTGTGAACCCTCTATGACCCGACTCACCGCAGAAACCATCGCAGAATCTCGCCGAATATCACTGGATGTGCTTGCCAAAGTAACGACTAAAACGGCTGAAAATTTTTTCGCTTTTCCTTAGGCTGCGACACGCTCAAGTTAATGATGTGAAATCGGTTAAAATCCAAGTTCCTGCTACCACGGCCAATCTAGGCCCAGGGTTTGATGCCTTAGGAGTTGCTCTCAATCTTTACAATGTCATTGAACTCGGAGAAGAAACCTCAGAGTGGGAAGATCCATTTTTTGCGAATGCCGCGCAACTGTTCTTCCAAACAGCTAAAAAAGATCCGCAGGCCTATAACATAAAAATCACCGGAGACGTCCCTCCCTCTCGAGGACTTGGTAGCAGCGTCACGGTCCGCTTGGGCATTATTGCTGCTCTTAATGAGTCGTATGGCAAGCCATTGGAAAATGAAGTTTTATTTCAACTTGTGACCGAACTGGAAGGGCATCCTGACAACGCCGCACCGGCCTGTTTTGGTGGATTTGTCGCAGGTTCTCCTAAACATCACCACCGTTTCCCAGTAACGACTGACCTCAAGTTTGTTACGATTATCCCAAACTTTAACTTACAAACCACAGACGCTCGAAAGATTCTTCCCGAAACGATTCCATTTAAGGACAGCGTGCAAAACATTCAGAATACAGCTTTAATCACTGCCGCGTTTGCCTCCCAGGAATACAAAACGCTAGATGGAGCATTTGAAGACCGCCTCCATCAACCTTTCCGTTTAGAAATGATCCCGGGTGCCGAGAGCGCTCTTAAAGTCGCTCAGGATAAAGAAGCTCTAGGAGCCTTTCTCAGCGGCGCTGGTCCATCCCTCATTGCACTGACTTTAAAAAACGAAGAAGCGATCGGAGAGGCCATGGCCGTCGAACTAGCAAAGCAAGGGTTGCACACACCGGCTGTTAAAATTCTACAGGCCTGCAACGACGGATGGAAACGTCTGTAGTTTTAAGATCGACTCAAGACCCAACTCGCGTTTCTCCATTGAACGGAACCCGAAGCAGCTTTTACTAATCGATCATTAATTGCCCGTCCAAGCCCATCCTCTGGGACGGGGAACGCAATAATCGACTGACATTTTCTAACATCGGCTTCTCTCATAAGCGCGAACAATCTTCTTGCTGCCTCCATCAAATCCTCTCCTCCCGAGAGCTCCAGAACATTCTGATGAGGAATTCCCGTATTCTTTAGAACGATATAAACATGATTCGAAGTCGCTAACATCTGGGACTGGAAAGGATCCTTTGCCAAATACATCGTAGTCTTAGGTGCATAGTGACTTTTTAGCATCCCCGGCGCAGATGGTGGCCCGTTTGAGGATACTATTTCAACAGGCCCAACGATCTTCTCAACATCCTCTTTTGCTAACGATCCCAATCGAGCAATTTTCGGAGAATCGGAAGAGCAATCGATTATCGTGGATTCGATTCCTCTTCCACAGGGACCTCCGTCCAAAATAAATTCCAGACGCTCACCTAACTCTTCGCGAACCGCATGTGCTGTGGTCGGGCTAATTCTACCAAAGCGATTGGCACTGGGCGCAACAATAGGGCCTCCAAATAAGGTAAGGACCTTTTGCGCCACCTCATGCTCAGGGCAGCGAATTGCTACCGTTGGTAGTCCCGAAGTGGCTAAGTCCGGGATGTCCGGCTGTTTCGGCAAAATCAAAGTCATCGGACCAGGCCAAAAAGCGTCTATCAACTTCCGTGCATCATCTGGAACTTCTGAAGCTAGAACGTAAAGGTCTTGTTGCTCTGAGATATGAAAGATCAAAGGGTCAAAACTCGGACGCTGCTTGATATCAAAAACCTGAGCAATTGCCGCTTCATTGAGCCCATCTCCCGCCAATCCATAGACGGTTTCTGTTGGGAATCCAATACAGTGCCCAAGCTTCAGCTGCTCAACTGCTAATTGAATTGATTCTTCATCTGCCGAATAGATCATAGTGAACCCTATTAAAACTCGAGCTATCCCCTCGCTGCAACTGGAAGTTCATTTTTTTCGGATTTCTCAAGCCGGTTTCCTATAACACTTGAATGATTATGGTGGAGCTGGAATAGTCTGCGGTCATGTTGAGGGATGCATTGGATCGTTCGATTCTTCGGGAAGCGGCTGCACGAGCTTTGGGGGAAGATATGGGGCCTTTGGATTTAACAACTCGTGCCCTGGTCCCTCAAGATAAGGAAGGTGAGGCTCGTATTTTTTGCAAGGAACCAGCTATTTTAAGCGGGATACCCGTTGCTGGAGCCGTCTTTCGAGAACTCGATCCCGGTCTTAGGTATGAAGCAGTTTGTGAAGATGGAACGCATATCGAAGCAGGAACCACGGTTATGCGGTTGTCTGGAAAGATTGCACCTATGCTTACGGGAGAGCGTTGCGCTTTAAATTTTCTCCAACATCTTTCCGGCATTGCCACTTTTACAAAAAAGTTTGTCGACGCCACAGGTGATACCGGCACGAAAATCCTCGATACTCGGAAAACACTTCCAGGCCTACGAGCACTACAAAAGTATGCCGTTGTCTGCGGTGGAGGTATTAATCATCGAATGGGACTGTATGATGCGTTCATGATCAAAGACAATCATGT
>JBCCKK010000304.1:0-3776 GCA_039027395.1 Verrucomicrobiota bacterium
ACGGTTAATGTTACCGGATGTGCTTAATTTCTACTGTATTTAGGCATGACACCAGAAGAGTTTACGGAGGCCTTAAGCTCGACTGTGATGCCGTTCGGTAAGTATCAAGGGCAATATATTTACGATCTGCCCTTGGACTACCTATTGTGGTTCAAAGAAAAAGGGTTTCCAAAAGGTCAGCTCGGTCAGCTTATGCAAGGCGTTTGCGATGCCAAAGCCGAATGCGGTAATACCATTTTCGATCCGCTTCGCAAAGTAAATGGATCACTTCCGAAGAAGCCCGGCAAAAAGCGGGAGTGGCACTTCGAGGATTGACCACTCATCACGATCCTAGAACCGTTCATCACCATTCAGTCTATTTACGCTAGTTACTCAAAGACAATAACTTACAAATCGATTATTCTATTGGGAACTAACAGAAAGTATCTCATGAATCATCGAAAACCAAATCATAAAACTGGCTTTAGTCTCGTCGAACTTCTCGTCGTTCTAGCCATTATTGCTATTCTCGCCGGATTACTCATCCCGGGAGTGGCGCGAGCCATGCAGATCGCAAATCAAATGCGAGATGTAAACAATGTTAAGAATATCGCCCTCATTCTCATTGCAGACAGTATGGAGAACGGAGGAAACTTCCGAACCGGTAAAACCCGGGAGGACTTTGAGCTCGATTCGACAACACAAGAAGTCTTTCAAGGATTGATCGACGATGGGCTGATTGACGACCCATCTGTATTTGCTGGAAAAGGTTCTACCCGGGCAACCTCATTTACGTTATCCACCGAAAACATTGGTTTTCAATATATAGCTGGCCACACCGATATCTCTCCTAGCAAACTTCCCATGCTAGTTACTAAAGGAACGGGTGTTACCCACAGTTCGCTGACAGCTCAATCTCTTCCTGCAACAGCCTCTCCCTGGGGAAAGAAAGGGCTGGTTGTTGCTTATGTTGCCGGTAATGCCAATTGGATCCGAGGCTCAAGTAGTGAGGAAGGCCCCATGTCGTTAAACGAGCCTCTTGGGATGGCGAAGAATATTCCTGAGGTAAAAGTGTACGAATAATCCAAAAGATTCGCACACGATGGCCAGAGACAGTCTATATTATAAAATGTCTCACGAGTTTCGGCTTTCCCGGATTACTCAAGAATTTTTGAATCCAATCCGGGAAGCTCGATTCCAAACCACGTATTGGACCGAGCGATCTAGACAAAATCAAACCGTTGCTCTCATTTGGGCTGTTATCATAATTGGAGTTTTAATAAATTTTCTCGGGAATCCTTGGGAGATCAAACTTACCTTCTTTTTCACAATCGAAATCGCGGGTTGTGCGATCATTCTTTGGCTATCTCGTCGGAGCCTATACCAGTCTTCTTATGAGCCGTTGTTGACTCTTACTGTCACAGCCATGTTGATGAGCATCGTGAGTTTTGTCTTAATTCAACCGGACAATTCTCTCTCAATGGCTCTGTTTATTATGGCGCCATTGATTGTTACGATTGCACTCAATATTCGCTCCTACTACACCCTCCTTTTGCTGGGAGTCATCATTCTCTCATACTCTTGGGCCTTGCGACTCACCGAACTAGACATCGAGTTCACCCAGCTCATGGCTCTCCAGATCCTCGTCGCTTCTGGAATTGGATTTGTAATTCATCGTCTGATTAACTCATCCCGACGATCAGACATCGCTCGCTTATGGACAGAGCAGCTTTACAGTCAGAAGATCGAGGAGGCTCGAGAAGTGGCTGAAAAAGCCAATGAACATAAGAGCCTGTTCCTGGCCCAGGCCAGTCATGACATTCGAACTCCCATGAATGGAATTCTAGGACTAAGCCGACTTCTCAGAAAAACACCCCTTTCTTCTCGTCAGCGAGCCTTACTCGAATCCATACAAGCCTCGTCTAACTCGTTGCTCAACTTGATGAATCAACTTCTCGATCTAACTCGGATCGAAAGTGGGAAATTAGAGCTTCAGGAAACGATAAACTCTCCTCAAGCTCTCGTCCAAGAGGTCGTGAGTTTGCTCACTCCCTTGGCGGAAGAAAAAGGACTATCGATATCAATTCACAGTATGCTTCCATCATCGTTACTAATTAAAACGGATTCTGGACGGCTTAAACAAATTCTTACCAACCTTCTTTCGAATGCGATCCAATATACAGACCAAGGAACCATTCGATTAGAACTCAACTGCCGCCATGAAATAGAAGAACACCTAGTTCTGAAGTTTAAGGTAACTAACCCTGGAGAAGGAATCACCGAGGACTTACAAAAAGAAATGTATCAGGCTTTTAGCCGAGGATCGGCAGACCAAAACCCTTATGGGGTCGGCCTTGGACTTTCGATTTCCAAACAGCTTGCTAAGGCAATCCGTGGCTCTCTCGAATATGAATTTGAAGAACGGTTAGGTAGCTGCTTTACACTGACGCTAAAAGCAGAGAAGGAAACGAGTATCACCTTACCCTCTCCCCAATCGGCTTCTCCGATTCGAAACCTCGAGAATTGCTCTATTTTGATCGTTGAGGATAACAGGATCAATGCTCTGGTTCTTAAAGAATCATTGCTAGAATTTCAGAAATCTGCGCAAATTTCCGTTGTTACTGACGGGCAAAAAGCGGTTGATGCGTGTAGTGAGAATCATTTCGACTACATCTTCATGGATTGCCAACTACCAAAACTAGACGGATTTTCAGCTCTAAAAAAGATTCGCTCTTTTCCTGATTTTAAGGAGACCCCCATCATCGCTGTAACCGCATCTGCTTCTCAAGAACACAAAGAACTTTGCCACGCCTCCGGATTTAATGCATTTCTTGCTAAGCCCATTGAACCTGAATCACTTCAAAACATCTTTAGATCTTCGAATATCTCAGATGGTATTGAAGAACACTGGAATACCGCAGCCGCCCTCAAGCAAATGAATGGGAAGCGATCTGTCTTAGAGCAGGCAGTTAGGCTAGCACTTCAAGATCTCCCTCCGCTAGCTCACCAACTCGACCCCAAAGCTTACCCCTCAACTAAAAAGGTAAAGCAAGTCATTCACCAAATCAGGGGAGGCCTACAAACGCTTCACACTCCAAAGACACTTGCCGACCTAGAAGGGTATAGACTATCTATAAGTCAATCTCGGGTGATCCAGCAGGCGTCCTACGAGAAGTTCTCGAAAAGTTTTCAAGAACTGGAAACGCATTTGAAAATGTGGTCAAACCACAAGTCGCTCTCTTAGCACCTTTATTCTTCTGCGGCTAATTGGAAACGTGCCACCAAAGATATCAAGGCAAACCGCCCCGGAGTCGTGATTCAGGATTTGATTCACCGTCTTCAGATTAATGATCATCTCGCGATTAATCCGGCAAAAGCAATCCGAATCTAACCGAGCTTCCCAGTGGTTCAATGATCGCCGAATCTGGAAACATCGTCCATCTTTCATGAACACACGGGTGTTATTTCGGCACGATTCGATGCGGAGGATATGGGCCGCCATTACAAAAACTTGAGCTCGGGCCATAGGCAAATAGATCCAATCGTAATATGACAACGATTCTCTAACCTCCTCCCAACGTTCATTATGGACTCCCCGAGCTTCCGATAACCGCTTGATAGATTGACCAAGGCGGTCAGGGTCAACGGGTTTAACGAGGTAGTCCAAAGCATTTACTTCAAAAGCTCGAATCGCCTCTGTTTCAGAAGAGGTCACAAAAATGACATTTAATCGAAATGGGACTTTCTCCAACAGATCAAACCCACTCATGCCCGGCATTTCGATATCGAGAAACAAA
>JBCCKK010000305.1:0-3755 GCA_039027395.1 Verrucomicrobiota bacterium
ACACCATTGTCAGCTCGCTCGACCTGCAATGTGCTGATCAGCTCTAAACCTCGATAGCTTGAACTAAATTGAAAAATAATTGGCTCTGATCCCGGTTGAAATCGATCCAAAGAATAGAACGTGACGACTTGGGCTGGATAGTGATTGAAGAGAATACGGTCTTCATCGGAAAAAAATTTCAGAGGCATATCACCACTCAAGAGAATCGCTTCATTCCTAAAGCTATACATAGAAGGAACCGTTTGCAGGATTCCCCATTCGATAGCTGAAGTATTTGCTAAATGGAATTTGCGCAGAACCCGCTCTTGAAGCGTGCGTGAAAATGGTAAAGCAAGGAGAAAAACAAAAATTAGAAACAGTAAACCACCAAATATTCCTGCCGACGGACACTCCCGCAAACACGAACGGATGCTAACTCGCTTCATTGGATCACAGCAAAGATGCTGTTTTTTCTAACTGAACACCTAATCGGTTGCGCTTTTGATGGAGGAAGCACTCTGGGAAAATGTGTTACTGATCGCGTTTTTCATGAACAGCAACGCAGTTGTTAAGAGAACTCCTAATAAGGCAATAATTAGCCCGTATTCCGTAAGACTCTGCCCCTTCTCGCGGATCTTCTTCATTTGTAGATTCTAAGTAAAAGAAAATGTTTGTCTAACCAAAAGGGGCTGCAGGATTTCTGCAGCCCCTTCGCAATCAGCAATTAACAAGCTGTATTAGTTAGCGCTTGAGCTCTCGAGCTCAGAAGTAACTTTAGAGAAGGTGTTACTGATGGAGTTCTTCATCAGAGTCAGTGCAGCGATGAGAACGACAGCAACGAGAGCCAAGATGAGGCCGTATTCGACCAGAGTTTGACCTTTTTTAGCTTGTTTTTTGATTTGGTTTTGGATTTTTTTCAGCATGGTTTTTCTCCTTGTTTAGTTAGGTTAGGTAAGTTTGTGGGTTGGGTCTGACATCCTTCAGCTTGATACTTTCGGAGCTGTAGAACACCTCCATGTCGTTCCCAATAACCGCGAGACTGAACATCATGCAAATCACCACCATTGGAAGACACATCCGCAAGTTTTTTGCTCAGTGCTACATTCACAAAGGTTATGGTGATTTCGTTTCGCATGTTTTAGTCTCTGTATAATTATAGTGCTAGTTCCATGCCGAATGCCAGATACGGTTCGTAGCACTTCTTCTGTTTGAGAAGGTAATTTTGAAGCTAAAGCTGCGCTTTTTATCTTAAGTTATTGATTATCAATATCTTAAGATTTACCAATCGATTATCTTTTTTTGTATTTCAGGTCAAATTGCTATGCCTTTTGCAGGTAACTTGAATTTCGAATAGGCAAATTTTGCCTTACTGAGGAAGTTTTTGCCCAAATTTTGTGGCTGATACAACCAAGAATCTTCCCTTTTGAAGGAAACACGTTTTAAATCGCATTTACACCATGAAGAGTCTTCCAATCTTTATTCTTGGTTTCTTTGCCCTAGCCACCCAAATCGGAATTTATTTCGCTGAGCTAACGGTCCCGGTTGGATCCCTACAGGATCCCGATTGTTATATGCGCCTTGTTCGGATTCAGACCTTTCTGGCCGACGGAGATTGGTTTAATCAAATCATTGCTCAGGGAAATGCGCCATATGGAGAAGAATTACATTGGTCCCGCTCTTTGGACCTTCTTATTCTCTCACTTTATCTACCACTCACTGTCGTTCTCGATCAGTCTCAAGCTCTTTTGTGGGCAGGAATTCTAATAAGCCCCCTACTCCTTCTTCCCTGCCTTTATGCGATTGATACCGTCGCTCGCCATTATGTCCCATTTGAAGGACGATTGGTCCTCGCACTCTTCTTTTTAAGTCAACCGGGTATCATTAATTATTTTGTCGCAGGGCGACCTGACCATCATTGTTTGATCCTGACGCTTCTGATTGCGAGCTTAGCAACCACAGCCCATTGCCTTCGAGACCCCAGCAAACGGACCTATTTCATTACATGCGGTTTGTGGGTCGCTCTTGCCCTTTGGACAAGTGTTGAATCGTTAGTCATCTGGGCCTCTGTTTTAGGTTGCTTTACCATTCTTTGGCTGGCAAATGCACGCACTTCTTACAACATAGCCATCTTCCAAACCGTTGTCTGTGGACTCAGCCTTGTTTTCGTTGCATCCGAAACTCCAAAACTTTTGTTCAAAGAGCTGTGGTTGGATCGATTGAGCGGTTATCATGTTCTCTTATTCGCTTTGATATCGATTGCTTGGTGGGTGCTTGTGCTCTTCACGAAAAAGGCCATTCTGCCTCGAACCGTAGCCGGGGTTTGCTCTGCGGGAACCGCACTACTTATCACCGTAATCATCTTCCCTGAGCTTCTTAACGGTCCCTTCGGCCAAGTGGACCTAGAGCTCAAGAAGGTATGGCTCCAGCAAGTTCAAGAACTACATCCATTAGGTAAAGATCTTTCTTCTTGGGCTATTGGGATTTTGGCTTGGTTACCAGCTATGATTCCTGGAATAGCCTATCTGATTTATATGCTTACCAGCTCTTCTCGGCGCTCCTCTTTGAAGAATACCTTGTTTGCATGTTGGCTTTTTATCGCTGGGATGACCACGGCTTTAGCATTCTGGCAGAAACGCTGGGTTTCCTACGCCGATATCCTTTGGATCATCCCTGCGGCACTCGGAATCTTTGCGTTCCTTCAGTCGTTTGCCAAGACCCCTTTCTTTCGACCACTAAGAGCAGTCGTTTTAGTGGGTGTTTGCGCGGGTCCCGTATTTCTATCTTCGCTTTTAGACCCCAAAGATTTAGCAAAGCCCATGAGCGCTCAAGCTACGCCATCCAAGCTATCTAATGAGAGGCAAGTGGAAGTCAAACCTACCAACATTTATACCTTCTTGAGCCAGTTGAGAGAGAGCAGGCCTCTTACCTTACTCGCCTTCATTGATCACGGACCTGAATTGATCTACCGAACCGGCAACCATGTTTTAACCTCGCCTTACCATCGAAATCATCAAGGAATTTTGGATGCCCACACAGTTCTATCCACCGAAGAGCCCCTCTCCATTATTGCGATTCTCGAGCAACGTCGGGTCGATTACATCATCATACAAAACAATGAAACGGAGCCTTCTTATTACGACTACGATGAAGACGGAAAGAGTCTTTACCATTCCCTTGCGGGTAGAACCCCTCCCGCCTGGCTTACTTTAATAAAGGAGATTCCGGCAAAAGACGGCTTGTATCTTATTTATAAAGTTAACCTCTCCGAAAACACCTTAGCTAGACTTCACTTCAGTCGGCTCGGCTGGGGTTGTCGAATCCACTTGAATGGAAAAGAGGTTGCTCTCTGAGTTCTCAATAACTTCCTCTCTTAGACTGTCCAAATCCGAGAGGCTGAACTCAACATCAGGAACCATAAACGACTCTTGAGTATCGGTATGCTCATAAACGAGCAACTTTTGATCACCTTGCGAGATTTTCTCACGGAGCTTCAACATGCGTTTCCGCTCAAGTAGAAGGGCCAACAACCGGCAAAGTTTGGCACTTTCGGGTGCTCCTTTATCGAGAAGGCGACGAAGCTCTGATTCAGCATCCTGTTTTCCAACCAACTCTTGTTCTGCCGGCGGCGCAGGTTTAAAATGAGACTTCCAACTAGAAATTGGCGTTTCATCCTGAGAGCCTCGCTGGTCCCAAGCTTCAATTGACAGATCTTCACGACGCAGCCCCTCTTTTTCCTGAAACAAAACTGTATAAAACTCCTCGTCCTCTTGAAATGC
>JBCCKK010000306.1:0-3710 GCA_039027395.1 Verrucomicrobiota bacterium
AAAACACTCGCATCCTATTTAGACGCAGATCTAAGTGACTCTGGAGTGATCTTGGGAGAACACATTTTACTCAAAGACTCGGAAGGAGCACTCATTCGCAGGATTCCCATTGACTCGGAAGGAAATCTTCTAATCCGATTTCAAAAAGACCCTCCTCTCAAGAAAGAAGTCGAGTTCTATTCTGTGATCCTGGCTTCTGAACAGCGACGCAACCAATTCACCTCTTTCTTTGATCTCGGCCTTTTCCGCAACAGTCTCGTTTTTGTTGGAAGAGAACATCCCAACACCATGGAAGCAATCCACACTCCATTAGGCCTAAAATCTCCGGCTCGCATCCAGATCCAAGCACTCTCCAATCTTTTGAACGAAACCTATTTGATCCAAGTGAAACCTCCGATTATGGCAATCCTAATCATTTGCTTGGGAGCTTGCGGAATGGCTCTCGGTCGCCTCGATAGTTTTCTATTCAGCCTCGGATCGATTAGCGTTTTTGCAATCTATGTCGTTAGTATGATTTGCCTAACGTTTTACCTCTCAAACTGGTGGGCCGAACCCTCTGCACTTATAGCCACTCCACTTCTTACTTGGCTAGCCTCTCGAACCTTATTGCCCTATTTTGATTATCAGGCAGAGAGGACTACATCGTCAACGTAATCTCAGCGTCACTGGAATCCAGCTCGACAACCTGCTTTCTCTCAAGCAGTCGATTTTTAAGTCGGCGATAACAAACATCTTGAACATCCGAATCCTCAGCTAAAGCTAAAACAGCAGCGACACCCGCAGCTTGCCCCAGTGCCATAAAAGTCCATTCCAATCGAACCGCACCATAACCTACGTAACTAGATGAAACACAGGTCGGTGTAAGAAGATTTCTTCCTTCGCTTCGTTTGGGAATAAGCGATCGATAACTCACTCCGAACGGCTTCCATGTTCCCTTGTCTTTAAATACAAACCCTTCGTTATAGGCTCGCCCCTCCCGGATAATCCTGCGACAGTGGTGCAAGTCGGGCGGCCAGAATGCAACAGCTATTGGATCCTCTGCCACTTGGCTGCCATCTGAATCCGACTCGGTAATAACGTAATCCGAAATCATTCGTCTCCCGCAACGAATATACAAACTTCTTGGCCAGCCTTCATTGTCCGTAAATTCATCTGCAGCTAGCCCCCATTCAGTCCATTTTTCACGAACATCAGATGGCACTGCGGAATCCGTAACTAGGAAATAGAACAATCCTTTTACAAATCTGAGGTGTTCTTGATAAATCCTTTTTCGAGCCGCTCGACTTCCATCAGGATAATCGTAATTTTCTCCGTAGAGATTTGCCGAGAGATCATGCCAGCTGCCCATATCTGTCTTTTCATTAGGCAGTTGCTTCACCTTGGGAGAAAAAAATTGAGAGGCACCACCTGCTGCAAAATAGCGTCGATAGATTTCATATTGGTTGGGATCATATTCACACGGTTTGAAAAACGGGATTTGGTTTGCCTTATTATTTGTCAAACAGTGGCGAAAACAAAATGCCATAATCCTCTGATCACCATCTCCTGGAGTTCCTAGGGCTTCATCTCGAATGGTTGGCAAAACTCCACTCGAAGGTTTTCCTTGGACCCGATACGGGTCTACGGCAATTCTGAATTGCCGGTAGTCGCTGTTTTTTTGGATGCCGTTAGACCTTTCTCCATATACAGAGTTGCTTTCACGCCCCCAAGCCATCGAAACGCCAGCAGCCTTCAATAGATCACCTTCAATCGTTCCATCAATGAAAAGGCGAGCCTGACATACCTCTCCCGATTCCAACGTAATGCTTCTCAACTTACCTGATGAGCAGTCGCAAGAATCCAAAAACCGATTCAGAACAATTTTGATCTCGTACTCCTTCAACCAATCTAGAAATACTTTCTCAGCGACATGGGGTTCGAATTTTTGAGCAAACGGAATTCCATAGTGTTGCCCAATTCGCTGATAGAACTCTCGGGCGAGACCTCCAATCGCCACGCTATTGCGAAACCAATGATTATCGATGTCCTGAGAACCAAGACCCTCAACTAAAATTCCCCCGAGATGAAGATCAGGGGAAACTAAGCAGACGCTTTTCTTCGATCGCGCGATCTCTAGCGCGGCAATAATTGCACCCGGAGTTCCTCCATAGATACAAACATCCGTACGAAAACTTTTTGTGCTCATTTTACCAAAGGCAGAGCACGTTTCTTTTACAAAAGCTTCCCGCATTAAGAGCTGTTCTTAGAGTGAAACGCTTTCCCGTTTCTAAAGGCCAAGAACGCAACAATACCGACGAGGAGCAAAAGAACCGTTGAGGGTTCTGGAACTGCCACCACTTCCAAACTATTAACCACTCCAACGAACCCAGGGGACTCAACGGCGAGATACAAACTTTCTCCGGTAGCAATTGTAAATGTTCCCCGCACATAAGTTTCACCTTCTGTCCAAGCAACACGGTTGTCGTTCAATTGGGTCAGCGGAGTAAGACTTGAAAAATCGGTGACTGTGGAACTATTTGTTGAATAATAGACATCCATATTTCGTGCTTCGTTAAATGCACTGTCTGACCGATTTGCTACCAAATAAAACTCATAAGAGCCTGCCTGCAAGCCTGACAATTCTAGGCCTATTCCAATCAAACCACCTGAATCGCGAACTAGCTGACTCTCAGCCATCGTATTTCCGTCAAAAATTCCATCAACATCAGCACCACCGATGTAGTCAGCAACACGCACTGCTGCTCCATAATCCATGGACGATATTGCACCAGCTCCAAAATCTACGGCAAGTGCGGTCGCACTCCCATCAATGTCGACGATCCCACTTGCTGTATCATCGGATATGTTGTTCCAAGAAGGCGTAGGATCAGTCCAAGCTCCAGTGTTATTACCTGGCGTATCGGTTCCTGTGAACGATGTTCCACCGAAGTTGAACAGCACCGTTTGTCCGTGGCAGGTAACCACCATTCCAAAAACCACTGCAAACTTTGTTATGTTCTGTAATAAATGTTGAGGTATGATTTTCATAAGTATGCTTTCTAATAATTTTTCTAAAAGGATACGGAACTTGACCCGGATTGATCTATAGACGGAAAGTCACATAGTATGGATAAAATGGTACATTTTGCTTTTTTCTCTACTGCGAGGTCGTCCAAAACCAGTATATTATCTAGGTAGAGATCAATGACTGGATTTGATGACTATCTCGCACGCCTACTCAATTCGCGCATCTTTATCACGAATGCGGAAACTCGTAGATTTGAGGGCCCGTTTTCTACCAAGAGCCAAGTCATCAAAACCAATCGATTCATTTGCGTCCTTCAAGGATCATTGTTCTACCAGGTTGCCGATAAAGAAGCGGACATTAAAAAAGGGACCATCATCTATGTTCCTGCAACAGTTCACCGAGTATGGCGCGTTGCCCCCCAAAAGTCCTGCACATTGATTTGGAATGAGTTCACCACGCCTGCGGTTGAAACCCGCTGGGATAAACTCGTGATCAACGACGCTATTAATCTTCCTTTAGAAAAGACCTCTTTCCAACGGGTCCTCGATTTGTTTGAAAGTAAAAAGCACTCGAAGACCTCTCGCAGACTAGTCATCGAGGGTGAAATCAAAGCCATCTTGGGTCGCTTCTTTTCCACCCTTGATTTCAATCAACCGCATGTAGCCCAAGGAAATTTACAACCGCAGCTTGGAGAAAAAGCCTC
>JBCCKK010000307.1:0-3704 GCA_039027395.1 Verrucomicrobiota bacterium
ATTGCGCACATCGATCACGGGAAAACGACACTCTCCGACCGACTTCTCCAGCGCACTAAGACCGTAGAAGATCGAGTCATTCAAGATCAGCACCTCGATTCAATGGATCTCGAGCGGGAGCGGGGGATAACGATCAAAGCTCACCCGGTCACCATGGAATATAAGGCAAATGACGGCAAAGCCTACCGCCTCAATTTGATCGATACGCCTGGCCACGTCGATTTCTCATACGAAGTGTCTCGTAGCTTGTCCGCGTGTGAGGGTGCGATTCTTATGATCGATGCTGCGCAAGGTGTAGAAGCCCAGACCGTGGCCAATGCGCATCTGGCGATCAAGCAAGATCTCGTGATTATTCCCGTTATCAACAAAATTGACCTTCCCAGTGCCAATGTCGAAGAGGTAAAAAAGCAGTTAGAGGATATCTTGGCGATTCCTGGTGAAGAAGCTATTCCAGCAAGTGCTAAGACTGGGATTGGCGTTGATGAAATTCTGGAAGCCATTGTTGAACGAGTTCCAGCACCTCCGAAAATGGAAGATGATCGCCTCCGACTCATGGTTTTTGATAGTGTATTTGACGCCTACCGCGGGGTGATTGCCTACGTGCGAAATTTCTCGGGTGACGTGAAAGCGGGGAATCCCATTACCCTGATGCAAACCAACCGAAAGTACGAGGTCAAAGAGGTTGGAGTATTCGCCCCCGAGATGCAGAAGACCAAAGAACTCAAAGCAGGGGACACGGGATACGTCATTGCCAATATTAAATCCACTGCAGATCTTAAAATCGGGGAAACGATAACGAGCTCGATTTCACCCTCCAAGGAACCGCTTCCTGGCTTCAAAGAAATTCAGCCGATGGTTTTTTCGGGTATCTACCCGCTCAATAATGCCAATTTCGAAGCATTGAAAAATGCCCTAAATAAGCTTCAGCTCAACGACGCAGCTTTAGTATTTCAACAGGAAAGCTCCGTTGCTCTTGGTTTTGGCTTTCGCTGCGGCTTTCTCGGTTTGCTCCACATGGAGATTATTCAAGAGCGCCTCCGCCGGGAATACGATATGGATATCATCTCCAGTTATCCCAGTGTCGTTTACCACGTATATAAAACAAATGGGGAGATGCTTGAAGTCGATAACCCGACACATCTTCCCGATATGTCGATCATTGATCGAATTGAGGAACCCATGGTCAAAGCGTTTCTCATGTGTCAAACGGAAGCGATCGGTGATCTCCTGCAACTCATTCGAGATCGGCGAGGGGACTGCACTCACACCGAATCCCTTGATTCCCACCGAGTCATGCTGACCATCGAAATCCCACTCAGCGAAATCCTCGTTGATTTCAATGATAGGATTAAAACGATCACAAGGGGGTATGGATCGATGGATTACGAATACGCTCCTTATCGCGCAGATAAATTGGTCAAGATGGACATCCTCGTTAATGGAGATCCGATGGATGCATTTTCGACGATTGTGCATAAGGAAAAAGCCCA
Source organism: Verrucomicrobiota bacterium (assembly GCA_039027395.1). Taxonomy (GTDB): domain Bacteria; phylum Verrucomicrobiota; class Verrucomicrobiia; order Methylacidiphilales; family JBCBYL01; genus JBCCKK01. The sequence continues at coordinate 1,491 of JBCCKK010000307.1, forward strand.
GGCCCGTGGTCGACAACTTACGGCAAAGCTCAAGGAAGTCATTCCTGCTCAATTGTTCAAAGTGGCAATCCAAGCCGCGGTTGGAGGGCAGATTCTAGCTCGAGAAGATGTAAAAACCGTAGGCAAAAACGTAACAGCTAAATGCTACGGAGGGGACATTTCGCGGAAGCGTAAACTGCTTGAGAAACAAAAAGAGGGTAAGAAACGAATGAAACAGTTCGGCAAAGTAAATATCCCCCAGGAAGCATTTCTTCAGGTTCTTAAATCTTCTTAACTTGCTTTATATTAATATGTTGCAATCCTTTTTAAATAATCCGCGTAAAGACGTTAAAGAGTTTTTACTCTTTCTTTCCAAAAAGATCTCTTACCAAAAAGACCTGCTGAGTGATGAGAAACTCGAACAAGCGCTCGAGTTGAGAGAGCAAGCTGAGGCCTTGTATCGCGATAAATCAAAATCCAAAGATGAGGTCACAAAAGACTTTAATAAAATCCAGCAGAAATCTGCTCGCATCTTCAAGGTCGACTCTAATGAAAACTGGCGCGAGTGGGTAGAAGTCATTCTCGTTGCTTCCGTAGTCGCCATTGCCTTTAAAACCTATTTTTTCCAGCCGTTTAAGATTCCAACACACAGCATGAAGCCGACGCTTTACGGGATCTATACCGAGTCCTTGCCGAGCGATCAGGCGTTAGCAAACCCGGCCAAAAGAATATTGCAATTAGTCCTCCAAGGAAAATCTCACCATCGGATTGAAATTAAAAAAGATGGCGTCTTGCGATCAATCGAAGAAAAACCGTTTTTCAAACCACTACCAATTCGCGTTGTTGATGTACACGTGGGCAACAAAAAATATCGGGTTTGGTCGAATTACAAAACGTTTTTAGAAGGAACCGGAGGACAGTTGAGAGTTGGCGACCACTATAAGAAAGGGCAGGTGGTTGCCAATTACACCAACCAAGCAGGCGATCATCTCTTTGTTAATAAATTTATCTACCATTTCAGGCGTCCCAAGCAAGGGGAGGTCTTTGTTTTCACCACGAATGGCATTCGCGATATCGAAGACGAAAACCGATCCAAACGTATCCACTGGGGACAGTTCTACATCAAGCGATGCGTCGGGGTTCCCGGGAATCGGCTTCGACTGGAGCAACCCTATTTATTCTCCAATGGCGCAAAGCTTGAAAATCGCGAGGCTTTTGAGCGTATCTATTCTCTGAAAAATGGATACCACGGTTACGTCTATGGCGGCAACTATCTAAGAGATTCAAAAGACGTCACTACATTGTCTGAAAATGACTATTGGGCCATGGGAGATAACAGTGGACAAAGCTGGGACAGCCGAGGTTGGGGAGCGGTTCCCGAGCGCAATCTTGTTGGAACAGGATCGTTCGTCTATTGGCCATTTACCGACCGTTGGGGGCTCATTGATTAGGCTCACTAGGGTTAGTCGAAGTTCAGCCCATCCAATTTGACATTGTTTCTTTGCTAAGTTTTCGCTATATACCCTTAGCGGATTTATGCCTTTTCTTGCCCTCGATATGCTTGAAACGCTCGAAAAAACCCGAGCGTCGGTTCGATTTCTTTTTTACGGAAATCAGGGAAGAGGAGAGCTATGGATCCAAAATGGACGTATCATTCGCCTAGAAGGCTGTCCCATTGCATCGCTGAAACGATTTCTCAAGCAACCCTCCGTCGAAGTTTGGGTGCGACCGCTTCATGCAGTTGACGCCGCCAAAGCAGATATTCCGATCAAAGATTTGATTGCGGATGACGAGGAAATCGGCAGCGAACCCAAGAAAGCAGCCAGAATCTCGACAGCTAAAACAGCACCGTCGGTTGCCAAAAAAACCACGGAAGCGGCGATTACCAATGGAACCGCATCGACAGAAAAAGACTCAAAGCCGGCACCCAGCAGCAAGGTCAAACCAGTTGCCAAACCCGCAGTTGTCAAACCTGGGACAAACCAAGTATCGTTTGACGAATTTGTTTCTGCCTCCAAGCAATTGGATGGAGCCGACAAAAACAAGCTAGCCAAAGCCTCTCAGAGTATTGCCGCATCTGAGTTCCTGGCGACCACGAAGATGGGCGCAATCACGTTTGCGGACACCGAAAAATCAGAACTTCCGACTGTTCAAGACGCAGTAATCGATGCCAAAGGGCCGGCAACCACAACGCCATATCAGACGGTTCAATTCAAGCGTAGCCAAAAAGACAGC
>JBCCKK010000308.1:0-3676 GCA_039027395.1 Verrucomicrobiota bacterium
CATTTCACAAGATGACAACATCGCTCTGAAATCTGGACGAAATCAAGAAGGGCGCAAGGTAGGGCGCCCCACGTACAACGTTTGGGTGGAAGACTGCCAATTTTTCGATGGCTTTGGCCTAGCCCTGGGCAGTGAAATGTCTGGAGGCATTCATCAAGTCACCTTCAAGGACTGTGTGCTCACCAACTGTGCGACCTTGGCTCTCATCAAATCCTACCGCGGACGCGGTGGTTTGATTTCGGATGTTACGTTCGAAGGCATCCGCTACACCAACAAAACCCAGTTTCCAGATTGGTATCAAATTTGGACCCCCGCTCCAATTACCTTGAATTGCTTCTACAGTGAAAGAACTCCTGACTATCAGACACCACGGGAGGTTGATAGCGGTACTCCAACCATTCGGAATATTCTATTTCGAGATATCACCATTTCTGATTCGATGAACCGGAAATCCATTCAGATGATAGGATTACCGGAACGCCCTGCAAAACACATCTCATTTGATCGAGTCCATGTTGAGACTAAGCAGCCGGTCTTTGGAGCAAATGTCTCCGTTGAGCAGTCCAATATTCAAGGACCACCAGAATCTGCTATCGTTTGGGAACCGTCTTTCAAAAACAAACAGGAATCAAAATAAAGGCTCTGCCTTTACTGGAACTCTACAAACGATGTATGCATTTACCATTAGACGATATCAGCCTAACGATGTAGACGGCATTTATGCCGCAGCAGATGAATCTCGAGAACACGTCGGGAAATGGATGTCTTGGTTGACGTCTGAGTATTCTAGAGCCGACGCAGAAACATGGGTGGCGAATGCTATTTCCGCCTGGGATCGCAAAGAGTGTTATGAACATGTGATTGTAGATTCATCCACGCACACGGTAGTCGGGGCTTGCGGCCTCAATCGTCTCAACCCAATCGATCAGGTGTGTAATCTGGGCTACTGGGTTTCGAAAAGCTATCGAGGACGCGGGGCGGCTCTTGATGCCGTTCAAGCTCTTAAGCAATTTGCGTTTAACGAACTCGAGATGATCCGATTGGAAATCGTAGTCGCCGAAGGCAATCACGCGAGTTATCGCGTCGCTGAAAAGTCGGGAGCCCTTTATGAAGGTCTGCAACAAGCGCGGCTACGCGTTCGAGGCGTTTCTCAGCCTGCTCACATGTTTGCTCTGATTCATCCGGATATTGGATCGTAGTCTACTGACCTAGGGGTTCGTGATGACCTGTGGCGCGTCGATTGCTGAAACGACTGTATTGGCTAAAGCCAGTAGGGTTTTTCCAAACAACTCGGTGTGGGAAGTAGCCAGGTAAAACAGTAACGATAGAACTACGATTGGAACAAGAAACGCTAGCGGTCCAATCAAAAACAGATAGGTTCGGAGAAAGAAGCGTTTGTGATGATCGATGAGATTGTCTGCCCAGTCTTTCAAGGTTTCCGAAGTAATCCACGTTAGCCAACTCGCTGAGGCAAATGCTGCATGGATCAAAGTGGGTATCAGCGTGGACAGCAACATAAACCAAATCCAAATATGCTCGGGAGCCCAAGGCCGTGCCGACATTTCAACTAGAAGTTCCGGCAGGGGAACGATCGGCGACTTGCCTCCCAGATAACACGCCCAATTAAGCGCTGCAGCTACAACTAGACCCCAAACCGCCATAATGCCTAGAAGAAGCAACGCTAAAACTCCATCCAGTAGTGCCAAAACAATGCCTAAACCCGGGTGATGTTTCCGGTGAGCAACTGCGTGTAGAAGGCCTCGTGAGATTCCAAGGGAAATACTATCGATCAATGCATTTGCCAGCGGTAGTGCGCCCAAAAAAAGAACCAGTTGACGACTACTGGTATCTGGCATCAAAAAGCAAAAAGATACAACTAACAAGCCGAAGAACGTCGTAAATCCAACGAACACCGGTTGCATAGAGTCAGAAAGATTCAAGTCCTCTTTGGACAATAAAGCCTTGTAACTAATAACAGCGAAAACAAGAGCTACTATGATGGCAACAGCAATAGCAGTAGCAGTAGTTAAAATGCCGGCGGACAAGACAGAGAGAACAAAAACCATAAGTAAAGCGCTAGCGACCAGGTAAGCGATAGCGATAGCGAACAAAGCAAAAAACGAAGAACTAGGTCTCGACTGAATATAGTCTACATACATGATTAGAGGCATAGCACATACAAGAGCCATCATAGAAATTCGAAACCAAACCGGAGATGCGGGTAAGACTTCAACTCCTGCCCAGTCACTATTTCCCGAAACTACCCAAGCAATAAAAAATCCTCCCACAGGGTAAATGAATGCCAAGAACAAACACCGGTGATACGCCATCCAGCTAAACGGGTGGCAGCCAAGATGGCGTGCAAACCAAGACGATTTATTTCCATTATAAATCTCTAAATCTCCAATCCAATTCGTTAGCCGATCTAAGAGTTTAGATAGGCCAATCTTGTATAGTTCGGCCGGATTATCCATGGCATTACGGATGCGGATCCAGGAAGTATTGGGCACCCCCTGCTCACCACCAGGTCTGTTCTGACGTTCACACTCCTCACGGAACGGTTCGCCAACCAACTTCTGCCACAAGAACGTATATACAGGAACTGCGGGGATCATAAGGGCCGCCAGATAAGGATTAATAGCGATCAACGAACTGGCCAATCCTAGCATGATTGCCAATTCGTTTAGGTTATCGGTGACCCAGTGCTTCATCTGATCGTCTCTACAGTTGCTTGGAACCTAGCAATCGCTTCACCGTTGAGAAGAAAATAGAGAATGCTGTAAAAATCCTTATCGGCTATTGACAAATTGAGCCCTTCACCTAACGCTCCGTCTTGATTTAGAATCTTTCAACCACTATGAGCCAACCGATCCCTCAAGACAACGATTTAACAATTGGAAGGGATGAGTTTGACGAAACAAGCTCTATCTTTGCAGTGCGCCGAAAAGGATCAACGCAAACGAAGGCTTTGGAAAGTGCCTTGGAAGCTGCAGAACGTAAAGCAGCTGGTGGGCGACCTTATGAAATTCTCGAACAACGCACCTACGCGGAACAGAATTACTGGGTTGGATTCGTCAAAGGACGTTTTGAATCAAAACCCAGCACCTACGACTATCGAGCACTGAGACTCATTACCGGAAGTGTAGCATTTCTTCTTCCTGTGATTTCCTGGTTTTTCTACTCGTGGGGGTATTTTTGGAAAGACATTCCAAGTTCCATTAGCATTACGTATCATTCACCCCAGTGCACCGCCTTCTTTGTCGGCTGTCTTTTCATCGTTTTCACATCCCTATTCTGCTATAAAGGTCGCTCTGGATGGGAAACATTTTTTTCCCGATTTGCAGGGGTGGCTGCCGCTGGAGTTGCTCTGTTCCCAACATCTACAGCACTGGAAACCCTTCATTTTGTTTGTGCGGCACTCCTTTTCGCCATTTTGATTTACTTTTGCTTTGGCCCCTTTCCGAATGCCGCCATTAGTAAAATTAAGAAGGATCTACCCGAATTTCGAAACACGCGATTTTATCAAAGATTTTCGGTCATCATTAAATGCCTTTGGCCCAAGGATCCAGATACACGGATCGACTTGACGCCTGCTAGAAGAGGGTTTGTTTATTACGTGTGTGGAACTGTGATGGTTCTCGGTATTTTGATTGTCCTTTCACCCCAGGTTCCCGGC
>JBCCKK010000309.1:0-3661 GCA_039027395.1 Verrucomicrobiota bacterium
CGGCCCTGCTCGTCTCGAAGGTTTTGAATCGATTGAGGCCCAAGGAAGGTCTGCAGCTCGTCCCCTGATGTCAGCGGCGCGCCATTCTCGCCCGCCCCACGCCCCGTAGCAGCATAGGCTTCTAAGTCTGCCTCATAACGGGCCAAGACATCGCCACGCTTGGCCTCAAATTGACCTGTAATAACCTCTGTTGCCGTCGCACTCAGGTCTTGCATTTGACCCGCTGTGAGAACCCCATCAAACTCACCACTGCGCAGGCCTGCCAACACCCCGGCAGGATCGCTTTCGACCATACCGCCAAGATATTGAGATGTGATCGAGTTTCGAGCGCGCAGCCGGGCCTCTGCCTTATCGGAGGGCGATAAATCGCTGCGCTCAATCTGCTCATTAATGATGTCGAGCTGTGCATCTACATCCATCAATTCGTCCGACTCTGAACAGGTTGGCGAAATTAAAACCACTGAAGGTGAAACTTCTGGTGAAAATACAGATCTAGGAGGAGACGGAGGATACCGTTCCTTCCTCTTCTATTCCGAGATCACTGGAGAACCAGATCAAGACGCTAATACAGGGGATCATGGAGGGCCACCACTGGGAGGAGCAGGCGGAGATTCAGGCACCCCCGCGACTGAAGTTGGTGGCCATTCTGGTAACAGATTGACCTTTTACTATGCAACTGATGGCAAGCTATTTAGCGACGGGAGTGTTACCAGTAACGGGGCTTCCAATTTTGTAAGCTCTATCATTGATAAAAGTGCTTTCGGTTCAGATGAGACCTTACCTCCGGGGTTAGACGAAGACGAACATCGTCCGGATGAAACGTACCGATTCGAAGAGGATTCAGTTGAAGTTTCCAGAGCAGGTTCAGGGGCGATCACTTCAGATTCTTCATACGGTATAACCACTGAAAACCCAAATCATCGATATGCTTACGAATCGAAAACAGAAAGTCGATTTGCTGGAGATGTCGAAATCGAGAAAATCAAATACTCGGAAAAAAGTACGGGAGGGAGTTCTTATTCTGGGATTTCTGGGTCAGTGAATTCTGACGTAAGTTTCCGTCCCGATGGCATCTATTTGACTGCCAACGGGCAAACTACCGAAACAAATACCGAATCAGTGAGACGAACGAATCCCGATAATGTTTCTAGGGAGTATACCAAAATTGATGGAGGTGGAGAATCGACGACTTTGATCAGCACAATTGAAAAAGATAAACTGACATCGAGTTATTCGAACTCGACCGTAATCAATCGTGCGTATGATGACTACGGTGTGGCAATTAGTTTTTCCGATGAAAGCCCGATTCGGGGAACTGGAAAGTTGACCACGACGGTAGCCCAGAGTGGGAGTGAGGGGTATTTCAAAGATTTGTCCTATCTGGAAACGATTAACAAACCAGATGGATATAACGGCTATAACAAAGGTGGAATTACAACACAGTATAATACAAACGACAATCATTGGAATTTGGTGGATGTAGTCACTCTGGAATACCAAGATGGACCGGACTACGACGACACTGGAAACCCACTGGGGCCGGATGCAGGAACATTAAATTTTAGTCATCAGATTTCGGGAACGCGAAATACAAAAGGAGTGATAAGTACGGCTGGAGAGTACGAATACAAGAAATTCTCTACGATGGAAAATCCGTATACGGCTTCCAATGAGAAAAGAGAACTCAAGCAGATGGGGATTTATAACTCCGGTGGAATGACCGGTAATGATTCCTCTCGGCAGGGGACCGTCGAATACGTGTTCTCTCCCGATGGCAAACCCTTAAGTGCTTCCGGAGGATTCTCCGTTAAATCCAAAGATATTCAGGACTCCAATGCGTACTCAAAAGAGTCGACGACCAACTCAAAAAAAATCCAATATTACAATGGCGATTCAGAAGTATTTGGGACAACTGAGGCACGCACTACGAATATCAAAGATAAATTTGAAAAAGAAACCAACGAAAACTCGGTTGCAGTGATCGAGGTAGATCAGAACGGAGATACTCGGCCCAATTTGGTCACAACCCTAACCAGAGGTGCCAGCGGCGAAGGAGAAAAAGTCGTTCAAATTGCAAAAACTACTACTGAAAAACGACGTGAGGATGAAGAACCCACCAGCGTTACTGAGCATGGCACTGTAGGAGAGGAATATGGAGGGAATTCGGGAAATCCAGTAAAAGATTTCGGTAGTCTTGGTTACGTTGCAGAGCCATATCACATCGCTTTCTTTGGTGGTGACCTCCTAACTGAAGAGGACGATGACGATCCATTCGATAATGGGGGAGGAGGTCAGGACCCGGGAGGTGAGGACCCAGGTGGAAACAATTACGAGCCTTCAGTTTATGATGACCCCAAATATGGGCATTTTTTAGAGGAGCAGATGAGAGCCAGGGCAAGGGGCTTTCACGATTTAAATCTGGGAAGTGGTCATCTAAAACACCATTACTTGGGACAGGGAGATGACTACTTGGCATGGTCCGGCAAAGCAGCCGACGGCTGGGACGATATAATAAGATTAACCGGAGATTACTCGTACCGAGGTGGCGTGATAATTCTGTCCGGTGTTGGGATAGGAGCTATTCCATCTTTGTTTGCCAAAGGAAGTTTTTTAGTCGGAACACTCCTGGCTGCTCACGAAACAGATTTGGCAATTTCCGGGATCAGAACCGGTATTTCAGGCTCGAATGTCCAGTCATATGGTGGTTACCTTTCTCAAGGAGTAGGTGACTACATTGCAGGTGAAGACTCTTATTTGGGAAGCGGACTTGGCGTTGCTTATGAAGTAGGGCCAAACCTTTTTATCAGTTGGCGTAACTTCATCAAAAATAGAGCAAAGAAAGTAGCCCCAAACAGTGTAGCCGCCACGATCGGACGAAATAGCGATGAGTTCTTTGCTGGTGGCGTGGATGAATTGGTTGCAGGTCTGCGCAATGCAAGTGGCAGAGGTAGCGGCCATTTACACAAGATTGCTGACCGATTTGAAGAATTCCCCGAGTTGGTTCACATTCTTGATGAAGCCGGATTCGCAAATGCAGTTCAACGCTACGGTAGACATGGCGTTACTGATGCGACACAAGGTTTCTACTTTGGAGGTGAGGTATTCTTGCGACGTTCTCGGGGCGGCACTCAGATACTGCGCGATTTTGCCCATGAAGGAACGCACGCTCTAGATTTCGCGCCCGGTGGTGTATTCTCCGGTGTCGACATTGGGAGCATGTCTCAGTTGCAAATACTTCGCCGTGAGCTACGTGCGTTTCGTGCTGAGGCATTAGTTGATGGATTCCGCGCTCATGGAGGCGGCAACAGCTTGGTTGATTTCATAACCCGTTTGTATGGCGCTCGGCGGCCGTTTTAGCGCGAGGAGAAAGTTGTGAATCAGGAAATAACAGATGCATTTGTTTCACTTCAACGTGAATTCTACGGCAAGCCTTCAGTGTCACTTGCTCCATGGATTTCAATTGATGATGACACCGGACAAATAGTTGTTTCGCTATTAAATGGTTACTTGAATCGTTGTGTTGATTCGCGCGAGGAATTGCCGCTTCGCGACAACAGAGCGTATCAGGCCATTAGGGAATTGATCTCGCTTGCCCCTTGGTCTTCTTTTTTTAAAGTCATCGAAAATGAAGACGCTTTACAGATTCGTGAGACGATTTCAG
>JBCCKK010000310.1:0-3661 GCA_039027395.1 Verrucomicrobiota bacterium
TAGTGTTAAAAATATGACACTGATGATTTTCATTTCTTATGCCGAACGTCGAGTGGAGGCGATGGCTGTGGAGCGCAGCGCAACAGACATTGCCTCACACGTTTTGTTGGGTTAATTTTTCGTCGATTAGCGAGCTTACAAATTCCAATAATCTGAATACAGAAAGAGGACCGCCATAATGCTCGCTCTTGACAGGCTTTCCATCTAGACCTGTCGCATCGATTCTAATGATATCTGGCACCTCGTATTTCTTGCGCCAAACTTCCCTGACTTCCCATATGGGAGCGAATGGATTATGAGCAAAAGCGTTTCTCGTCAGTCGCGAGATCTGAAAAGCGTCGGAAGCGATTTGATCGTCAACGTGAAAGGGATCATCGAAGACAATCTCTAAAGTGGTATGAATCTGAACCATTGCTAGGTAGATTACTGAGTGCTCCAAGCTTGAGAAAGCTAACTCTTCTTCTGTTGCTGACAATTGGAGTTCTTCGCTTGATACTGTATGTCTTCCCCAAGTGAATACGCCCGGATACTCAATATTTGTCACCCCGTGATACATTCCAAAAACTAGACGGAGCTGATTAGAAGCATGAACGATAAGTTCCTTCAGAAATTTTGGATCCGCCTTTAATTCTTCAGCTTTCATTATTCATCCCAACGTTGGCGGTCATCCAAGAGTGGAAGCCGTAGGCTGTAACGAATTGGATGAACCGGCCTTGTTCGCATTATAAATTATCGAAATTATTGTCCAGTTTGTTAACAATATTGCAGTAAAAATAGTTCCGGCCCCTAATGGAAGAAGAATCAAAGATAAGCCACCATATATATTAAGTGGCTCAGGGCTAGCCTTCCAGTATATGCCTACGTGACCGGCCTGATCCAAGTGGTTAACGGCCGAAAGGATTGAGGTGGCTAGTGAAAATATGAATGGAATAAAGCATGCTGGCAGAAGTTTAGAGATCCAATTGCGTTTGCAAATCATCAGAAGAAAGATAATGAAAAATAGTAAAATGCTGATATGTCCCAATATGCCGAATGCGAAAAAATAATCCCATAAACCCCACTCGTCTAAACGTGGCTGGTATGCGTTGGAGTGTGCGAAGGTAAGCATATTTATTGCGAACGTCAGCCGTGATGTATCACGAAGCGCAGCGTAGTGATTACACCAACGGCTTTGTTAGCACTATTTTTTAGGTCCAATATACTTACTTTCAATAATGAATTGGACCTTGTCTGTTGGGTAGACTCTGACACGCATATCCGCCATATTGGATAAACCTTTATACCTGAGTGTTCGGAAGAAAACTGTTTTTTCGGGCTCATCGCCATCTGGTGGAGTGGTATGGGCCTCTCCAGTGGGAAAGTCTTCATCGGGATCGCCCAAAACTTTTAATGTGTCCTCCAGTGTTGAAATACCCTCAACGAGCTTCATTAACTTCTCTCGCTCGCCATGTGTAGGCTGGCTGAATAGACTACTTCTCTTCGACTTGACGGGAACTCTACCACCACAGAAATGGCAGTGATATATCATCATTTTACTCTTCCCATAAACGAGGTGAAACTCATTCATCTCCTCATCAAATTGTATAGGATTCTCAGGATCTTTGGCGCATTGCCATAAGCTCTCGCAATCACATATGGGAAGATCTTTGTTCGGCATTATTTTTTGCTAACGTATATTAGCGAAGGTGTTGCTTTTTCCAGGTAAAGTCAAAGGGAAAACGGTCTATTTCCCTATTCAAGCCGCCATATTTTAATTGAGACTCCAGATATTACGACTTATCGTTATTTCTAATATTCATTAGATATTCCGACATATGCCCGATATTTCCGATACACGAAAGCGAGAACTGGTGGATGCTCTCCGGAGGCAGCCGGGCTTTTATGAGAAAACCGTTTTCTATCGTCTACGCTGGATCGAACGATTTAGCCGTGGTCGCGATTTCGAGGAAATGCGACAAATTGGTCCGTCTGAGTATTTTTTATTCATTGAAGGAGTTGAGCGCCATGGAAACTATGAGGATTGGCAGCTCCAGCAAGCTCAAGAAAGTATCTACTGGTTTTTAAAATCGTTTTTAAAAGTCCCGGCAATCGAGAGGTTCGATCGGAAGGAGCATGCAAAAGCGTTTCAAGACTGGAACGAAGTGATCGAAGAATGTAGGCGCGTTCTAAGATTAAAGCACTATGCCTATCGAACGGAGCAGGCCTACCTCGGTTGGATCCATCGCTTTGCGGTATTCTCTGGGGAACGCAAGCTTGCACTGGTGCATGGCGAGCTCGTCAAAGACTTCCTGAGTAGCCTTGCCTTAGACCAATTAAGGGCGAATACCCAGAATCAAGCTCTCAACGCGCTTGTTTTTTTATTTAAGCATGTGTTGCGCCGTGAACTTGGTGATCTTGAGGGAACGCTTCGGGCAAAACCTCATAAGGCCATCCCTGTTGTACTAACTCGATCCGAGGTTCGGTTGTTGTTTGCCCAGCTGGAGGGAACACCGTTGTTGATGGCTCGTCTCCAATATGGGACAGGAATGCGTGTGTCAGAGTTAATTCGGTTGCGAGTTAAGGATTTGGGGTTTGAAGAGCATATTGTGACAATCAAAGAAGGAAAAGGAGGGAAAGATCGCCGGACGGTTTTGCCCTCCACGCTGGTGGGGCCCCTTAGGGATCACTTGGTGCGCGTTAACGATCTGCATCGTGAGGATCTAAGTAAAGGCCACGGCTGGGCATCATTACCGAGCGGCTTGGCTAAAAAATTTTCTAAAGCAGCGAGAGAATGGGTATGGCAGTATGTGTTTCCTGCAAAGAAGTTAGCAATCGATCCGCGTAGCGGTTTGGTCAGGCGTCACCATGTTTTGGATAAAACGGTTCAAAAATTTGTGAAGAAAGCAGCTCAAGATGCGGAGCTTCCTAAGCGAGTGACCCCGCATACGTTGAGGCACAGCTTTGCCACTCATTTGTTGGAATCGGGAAAAGATATTCGGGTGATTCAAGAGCTTTTAGGACACAGCGATGTATCGACGACGATGATTTATACGCATGTGCTGAACAAAGGCGGTGTTTCGGTAGAAAGTCCATTGGATGCGCTTGTTTAAGGAGATACGATGAAGATGAACGTAAAACATCTCTACATCTCGCCGGGGCATAATTACTTTGGGCATTATGGGAAGGCGTCAGGGACCCATCGGCTGATGGAACAAGATTCAGTGGAGTGTGTGGCGGGGTTGGGGATTCAGGGGGATCGCTTTTTTGGCTATAAAGAAAATTATCAAGGTCAGATCACGTTTTTTAGTTGGGAGGTATTTCAGGCGCTGTGTGATGATTTGGGGGTGACAGGAGTCGAGCCCGGGGTGGTGCGTCGCAATGTGGTGACAGAGGGGCAGGATCTCAATGCTTGGATCGGTAAAGAATTTGAGATTCAAGGGGTGCATTTCGAAGGGGTGTGTGAGTGTTCGCCGTGTTTTTGGATGGACGAGGCTGTTGGACCGGGTGCGGAAGAATTTCTGAAAGGGCAAGGTGGGTTGCGAGCCCGGATTTTGACGGATGGGGAGTTAAAGGCAAAAGGTAGAAGGTAGAAGGTAGAAGGTAGAAGGTAGAAGGTAGAAGGTAGAAGGTAGAAGGTAGAAGGTAGAAGGTAGAAGGTAGAAGGTAGAAGGTAGAAGTTAGA
>JBCCKK010000311.1:0-3624 GCA_039027395.1 Verrucomicrobiota bacterium
AAATTAGAAATCTTTTATTCATTGGAATCACAAGAGGCTTCTCTGGTTTCCCTCGTTGCCATTCGAAGGTAATTCAGGAATGATTTTTAGCTATGCCCAAAATAAAAGGTCCTAATCTAATGAAGATTGAAGCTCCATCGCTTTTGGAAAGCGCATGGTTGCCGACGTCTCGCGTTCTAGAGCCTTATAACTGGTTAGATGTTTTTGGAAGTGAAAACCCAGTGGAGCTCGAGCTGGGGAGTGGCGATGGTGGGTTTATTCTTGAACGGGCCCGAAGAATACCAGAGTGCAATTTTCTGGCAGTTGAACGATTGATGGGACGAGCTCGAAAGATTGTTAAGAGAACGTTAAAAAGCAATCTGACCAACTTGAAGACTCTCAGGCTAGAGTCATCGTATGTGGTCGAACATCTTTGTCCGCCGCAGTCGATATCCGTAATCCATATTATGTTCCCAGATCCATGGCCTAAGAAAAAGCATCACAAGAGGCGATTGATTCAAGATTCCTTTCTTGATGCGATGAAACGAGCTCTCATCCCTGGCGGAACTGTTCGGTTTTCAACGGATCACGAGGAGTATTTTCAATGGGCCTTGGAAATTTGGAATGAGCACCCCGATTGGAAAGAGTTAGACGTATGGAACTACGAGGCAGATCCTTTAACAGAGTTTCAGCAACTTTGGAATCAAGAAGGGCGAAAAACGTTTCGAACCCATCGAAGAGTCGCTTCGTGAGTTTTCGTAGATAGAACTTTTCTAGCTTTTGAAGAATTTGAGAACTTGTTCCTGATTCCCAGGGAGATTTTCATGCCCAAAGTCTGGGTAGGTGACAATATTCTTTTTTCCAGGAATATGATTATAGGCAGCGAATTGGGATGATGGGGGGCAAATCTGATCCATAAGGCCTGTGAACATAAGTACCTCTGCTCCGATCTTCTTGGCTAGATGATGAACATCAATGTAGCCGAGGGTCTCCCAGATTTTTACGATCCGTTCATGCCGTGGGTCGAACCGTTTGAGATAATGAGTAATTTCTTCGTAAGCATTCTTTGCGAGATCCATTTCCCACACTCGCTGATAATCTGACAAGAAAGGGAATATGGCTGCAGCCTTCACGATTTTAGGTTCTAAGGCGGCGCAGGCTAGCGTAAGGGCTCCCCCTTGAGAGCCGCCGTGTGCAAAAAGTCGGGTTTCATCGACTTCTGAAAATGAGGCAACGGTCCTGGCCAGTTGAACGGTGTCCAAATAAATGTGCCGAAAGAGCAAATTGTCTGGATGATCGTCGAGACCGCGAATGATATGTCCTCGAAGTGTATTTCCTTTCACGCCTCCCGTGTCTTCGCTGAGTCCACCTTGGCCACGGCAATCCATAGCGGCAACACAGAATCCTTCCGCGGTCCATTTGATGAGATCGATCCAATCGGCACTAGAGGCACTATATCCATGGAAAATTAGAATGGTTGGAGCCGGTGCAGATAGGTTCTTGGGTTTAAGATACTTTGTGTAAATTGTTGCATTGCGCACCCCTCGATATCGGAGGTGATAACAATCGACCGATTCGAAGAGGGTTGTATGACACGGTTCGAGTTGAGGATTAGAAACGATTTCGCTGAGTTCTCCCAGTGCTCTTTCCCAGTAAGCGTCAAAATCACTGGGACACGGGTTTGTACCTTTGTAAGTCTCTAGCGTTTCGAAAGGGAAATCAAATGCGGGCACTCAGTTTGCTAAGCTTCTTGTCATCAAATGGCAATGTAAAATCCTGACACGTTAATGCGATTGAATCTCAGTTTTAGTATTAAATTTTCTAAAACTTAAGGAATTACTTGCAGTCTTCCCAGGCGTAATTACGTTAGTAGGATGAGCAAGTCAGGTGAGGTGGCTTATAATTCAAAAGTTGAGGGAAATGTAGTTCTAACAACGGTTGAATCCTCTATCAACTGGATGCGTAAAAATTCTCTGTGGCCGATGCCCATGGGCCTCGCTTGTTGTGCGATTGAATTAATGGCAGCAGCGTCTTCTAGATATGATATTGCGCGTTTTGGAGCAGAGGTGATGCGATTTTCCCCAAGGCAAGCGGATCTCATGGTTGTTGCAGGAACTGTGACTTATAAAATGGCCCTTGCCTTAAAAAGAATTTACGACCAGATGCCCGACCCAAAGTGGGTAATTGCGATGGGCGCTTGTGCGAGCACGGGTGGGATGTATCGAAGTTATGCGGTGTTGCAAGGGGTTGACAACATCGTTCCAGTAGATGTGTATATTTCAGGATGTCCGCCTCGTCCTGAAGCATTATTAGAAGCACTGATGCAACTGCAGAGCAAAATTGAAAAAGAGCCCTCCGTTACAACTCAAAAGATACGAGAGACAAAAACGGGGACGCTGATGAGCGAATCGCAAACGGCATAAAATTTTTCTATGGCTACTCTGGAATCACTCAAAGAAAAATATCATCAAGCTTTCAAGCATTCTTTGGAGGTTCTTCCGGTTTTCCGAGGGGAAATTACGTGGGTAATCGAACGGGACCGGTTAAAGGAGCTAATGACTGGGCTAAAGAAAGACGGTTTTGATTATCTAGTTGATGTAAGCAGCGTTGACAATTTTGGGGAAGAACCTCGATTTGAAATGATCTACGAGTTATTTAGCTACACAACGGAGGAGCACCTTCGAGTCAAAACAAAGGTTTCAGAAGACGAGTGCTCAGTTCACACGGTTTCAGATCTTTGGGCAGGCGCTGAATGGCACGAGCGCGAGGTTTTTGATATGATGGGCATTCAGTTTGATAGTCACCCCGACTTACGCCGTATCTTAATGTGGGATGGATATCCTTATTTTCCATTGCGAAAAGATTTCCCGCTCGAAGGGAAGGAAACAGAAATG
Source organism: Verrucomicrobiota bacterium (assembly GCA_039027395.1). Taxonomy (GTDB): domain Bacteria; phylum Verrucomicrobiota; class Verrucomicrobiia; order Methylacidiphilales; family JBCBYL01; genus JBCCKK01. Next base: position 2,874 of record JBCCKK010000311.1, read on the forward strand.
CCGGATATCGCCTTTACCAAACCCGCTCCTTTGGAAGGAGGGCCGTTTGTTACGGCTCCGGATACAGCGATCGCTCAGAAGCGTGAGCCTCGGGCCAAAGATTTTGTAGATCGCGAATAGATTCTCATAAGTAAGACTGATGACGACACAAGTAAAAGAGTTTGAATACTGCGATGCCTCGGCCCGGAGTGATCAGACTTTAGATACCGTTGGAGAAAAGCTCACATTAAATATGGGGCCATCTCACCCGAGCACGCATGGGGTTTTGCGTGTGGTCCTCGAGCTTGACGGGGAAGTGATTACCAAAGCTGACCCCGATATTGGATATCTGCACCGCGGCGATGAGAAGATTGCCGAAAACATGAACTGGACTCAGTTTATTCCTTACACGGATCGTCTCGACTATCTTGCCCCCCTTGCCAACAATGTTGCCTACACGTGCGCGGTTGAAAAGCTGTTAGATATGGAGATTCCCAAACGCGCGCAAACGATTCGAGTGATTTGCTGCGAGATGGCTCGTATCTCAGCACATTTGTTGGGTCTCGGAGCCTATACGATGGATTGCGGAGCCATGACGGCGTTTCTTTACACTTTTGAAGAGCGCGAGAAGCTTTACAACTTGATTGAGCTACTAACCGGAGCTCGTTTTACCACTTCTTATACCCGAATTGGAGGACTGTCTCGGGACCTTCCTGATGGATTTTTGCAAGGGCTAGAAGAGTTTGTAGATCAATTCCCCGCTCGAGTTGAT
>JBCCKK010000312.1:0-3614 GCA_039027395.1 Verrucomicrobiota bacterium
GCATTTATTCGCTGATTTTTTCCTTTCCTCATTGGGATTGGGGAGAAGAATAACAAGTTTTCTATGAGTTCTAGTGCCATTAAAAATCCTGTGTTTGGAGCGCAATACATTGCGCCAACCTATGGAGAACGTCCATTAACCTTGGTCAAGGGGCAGGGGAGTTGGGTTTGGGATGACTCTGGGAACGAATTTTTGGATTTTACGGGTGGGATCGCAGTCAACGCCCTGGGACATGCGCATCCTGTGATTCAAAGAGCGTTGCAGCGGCAATCCGAAAAGCTGATACATGTTTCAAATCTGTTTTACAACGAACCGCAGCTTAAATTGGCACAGAAACTAGTTAATCTTACAGGACCTGGATCTGTGTTCTTCTGTAACAGTGGAGCGGAGGCCAATGAGGTCTTGATCAAGCTCGCCAGGAAGACGGGTGCCAACTCAGGAAATTCTGAGATTATTACAGCGGATGGCTCGTTCCATGGAAGAACTTATGGTGGAATATCAGCAACAGGGCAGCAAAAAGTTAAAACTGGGTTTGAGCCGCTACTTCCTGGCTTTAAGCATGTACCATTTAACAACCTTGGTGCTGTAGAGCGGGCAATCAACGAGAAAACAGCTGCTGTTATGATTGAGGGAATTCAGGGTGAGGCGGGTATTATTCCTGCATCTTCGGAGTATCTTGTTGGACTTCGCAAATTAACGCATGACAAGAACTGTTTGCTTCTATGGGACGGGGTTCAATGTGGAGCATTCAGAACCGGAACGTTTCAAAGCTATGAACGAATTCTCGAAGAAAATCCTGCTGCAGCCAATTTCTATCCGGATGCGATTGCTATGGCAAAGTCAATGGGAGGTGGCATGCCAGTGGGGGCTGTTTGGATTCACGAAGATTTGAAAGATATCCTAGGTCCTGGTTCCCATGGATCGACATATGGAGGAAACCCTCTGGCTTGCAGCGTCGCCTTAGCTGTTTTTCACGAAATCGAAGAAAAGGCTCTAAATAAAAATATCCGAAACATTGGCGATTTTCTTGTTTCTGAATTAACTTCACTAAAAGATCACGGAAAGATTCAAGATGTTCGTGGTTTTGGTGGGTTAATTGGAATGGAAGTCCTTGGAGACGCTGCAGAGCTTAGATCGAGATTGTTAAGTAAAGGGTTGTTGTTGGCACCTGCAGGACGCAATACCTTGAGATGGCTTCCTCCATTTAATGTATCACAGAATGAAATTGAACAAGGCCTTGGAAAGTTGAGAAAAGTGCTATGAGACATTTTTTGAAAATCAATGATTTCACATCGGGGGATGTAGAGGCGGTTTTTGAAAAAGCGAAGGATTACAAAAAAAATCGTGGCCAAGCCGGTACTGCCCGTCCGTTGGAAGGACAAACATGGGCTATGATCTTTTCTAAAAGCTCCACGAGAACGCGTGTTTCGTTCCAAACAGGAATTTATGAGCTTGGGGGACTGCCGATGTTCTTGAGTGCCCGTGAGATTCAATTGGGGCGGGGCGAACCTATTAAGGATACCGCCCGTGTCTTAGGTCGAATGGTTTCGGGAGCCGTTATTAGAACATACGCTCAATCGGAAATCGAAGAATTCGCGTCGTATTCCAAAATTCCAACAATTAACGCGCTAACGGACGACGAGCATCCATGCCAAATTTTGACGGATATTTTTACGTTTAATGAAAAGCGGGGAAGTATTCGTGGAAAGAAGGTCGCATTTATTGGAGATGCGGCTTGTAATGTAGCTCGTTCATTTGTTCATGCAGCTGAGCTTTTAGATTTTCAATTGGTCTGCGCTGCTCCCGAAAAATACCAGACAGACGTGACTAATTCTCATACCCAGACGACATCCAACCCCAGAGAAGCAGCGAAAGACGCAGACCTGTTATATACCGATGTTTGGATTTCAATGGGTAAAGAAAGTGAATCCGAAGATCGGATCCAAGAATTTCAGGGATATCAACTCAACCACGAGCTCAAGGCGTTAGCGAACTCCGATGCTCTGGTGCTGCATTGCCTCCCTGCCTATCGGGATAAAGAAATTTCCGAGAGGCTCTTGGAAGACTGCGCCGATGATATTTTTGATCAGGCCGAAAACAGATTGCACATCCAAAAGGCCATTATGGACCACTTAGCAACATCAAAATAAACCACTCGACGAATACGATTGTAACAGGATAATACCATTATGGCTGAACCGACAACTGCCCCTAAAAAACGAGCGAAACGTGTGAACCTTAGAACTCCTGAGGTGATGAAAATTGTCCAGTCTCAGGTAGAGGGGCACTACCGTAGTCGAGTCGTCGACTACATTCGATATTCAGGTAACCATTTGCAAGCAAATGGGTTAACTGTGAAATTAGCCAAGGCATTTGGATTTTGCTACGGAGTCGAGCGAGCTATTGACTTGGCTTATGCTTCTGCGAAGCACTTCAATGGCAGGAAGATTTATCTCTTAGGTGAAATTATTCACAACCCAGAGGTAAACGATCAGCTGAGGGAGATGGAAATTACTCCTTTACTTGAAGGCGAGAATGGCTGGGACGTATCTCATGTAACGGAGGATGATGTCGTTATTGTTCCAGCTTTTGGAAGCCCAGTTGATGTGATGAAAACAATCAACGACATTGGTTGCTATGTTGTCGATACCACATGTGGTGACGTGATGAGCGTTTGGAAGAGAATACGCCAGTATAAGCGTGAGGGAGTGACGTCGATCATTCATGGGAAAGCGAGCCACGAGGAGACCAAAGCTACCAGTAGTCGAGCATTGGGAGACGAGGGTAATGGACACTACTTGGTTGTCCTAAACCTCGCTGAGGTCGATTACGTTTGTGAATATATTCGAGAAGGTGGAGATAAGTCAGAGTTCTTCAAAATGTTTGATGGCTGTATGTCCCCCGGCTTCGATCCAGATTTGCACCTTCGTGCCTTAGGTGTTGCAAACCAAACCACAATGATGCGCAACGAAACCGAGGAAGTTCAGCGAAGAATCCAGCAGGCGATCATAGACCGCTATGGAGAATCTGAATTGAAAAATCATTTCCGCTTCTTTGATACCATTTGTGGGGCGACCCAGGAGAGGCAAGACGCATTGAAAAAGATGTTAAAAGAGCCAATGGATCTTCTGATCGTTGTTGGAGGATATAACAGTAGTAATACGTGTCACCTGGCAGAGATGGGAGAGCAAATTCTTCCAACATTTTTTGTGAAAAATGGGGACAAAATGGAGAGTCCAGAGCTAATACATCATTTTAACCAGCACATCAACAAAGAGGAGAAAACGGATAACTGGTTGCCAGAGGGTGAAATTACTGTCGGAGTTACCGCAGGTGCTAGCTGTCCAAATAATTTGATTGAAGAAACGATTACCCGATTGTTTTCGTTCCGTGGAGTTGATGTTATTGAGCTTTTACCTGAAAAGTTCCGCTAAAATTTGGCTCAAAACATCTCTAGGAAGATTGAAGTTGGCCAATCAAATCTTCGATGGCTCCACCAAAACTTCCATTGCTGAAAAATGCGACAACGTCATTTTTCTTTAAGTCGGCTAGAACCTTTTTAGGGACATCTGCCGGATCTAAATACGCTGGGCACTGATGCTCATATTGTATTA
>JBCCKK010000313.1:0-3605 GCA_039027395.1 Verrucomicrobiota bacterium
CCCAAGCGCTCGTGACGTAAGAATTTAGCGAGCCATTTTGATCTGCTGTAATCGTATTGGATGAAAATGTTGCCGTAGAAGAACCATCACCGCTTACCAAAATATCAGAAGCTGTTGCCGCCGTTACCGTATACGGTAATTGCTTGGAGGTTGTTCCATCAAAATCGGAGAGGTTGATTACAAACGAAGCAGGTTTGATGAGTTTGGAAAAACGAATGATCGACGCATCAAATTCCGAGATCGTCTCGGCCATTGTGAATTCAAAACCTCCATAAGCGGTTCCCCCACTTACGGCCACCTTCACATTTAACGTATCGGAAAGATCATTGTAGGTGCTTACGCGATCCAAACGCCAAGATCCGCTTAAATCAACCACTTGATAGATTCCATTCTGAGATCCATCACTTTGGTGATTCACCATAATTAGATCGCCACCTACCAAGGTGACTCCATCAATGACAGGAGCAGCAGATCCACTTAATGTAATCGAACCCGAACTGTAGGTTCCACCGAGATCCTCAGTCGTTGATGCCACGACTGTATAATCGGCAGCAGCAATATCATCTTCATCGGTAGTCGTTTCCTCGGTATCATAGACATGAGGTGTCCCATTCGAATCGGGCATCGCCACTTCGCCGCCTTCACTGACAGCAACGGCAGCCGAATTAAGCTCAACCACATCGTAAGGCGTTAGATCTGTGGAAAGACGTTCAGTAACATGATTGGTGATGTTATTAAAATCGATGAAATAGGACTTACCGGTTCCGTTTGTTCCGCCCGTTACATCGGCCTGCCCCAAGGTTCCCTGCCCCAGATCCATCAGATAGAGCTCGAACACACCTCCATTGATCTGAACCTGGTACAATCCATTCGGTGCCCCAGTGGTTCCCAAATGTTGCCCGGCCAGCAAGACAAGGTCTCCATGTGCCGGGGTCACGCCATCGATGGTCAGCGCATTTCCCGCATCAATATAGTTTAAGAACGGATAAGACTGAGTGATGTAGCTACCCGGGACCGAAGTCGTTGCCGCTGCCGCAACGTCCACGTTCGGAACATCCTTGATAAGAAACAACCGTTCCCCATTCGACGCCCCCGAAGCAACTTCCACCTTCAACCATTCGATCGAATCCGTAATCCGGGTCAAAACAAATGCAGTTGAGCCATTGCCTACCGTAGTCACTTCATACAGTCCATTCTGCGTCGAATCTGCCTGGTCTTTAACCAGGACATAATCTCCAGCAGCCCCGCTCGAGTCACGCTCTGTCAGCGTGACGCCATCTAGCACCAGTTCTCCTGCTGACGTTCCCGTAAGTGTCCCTGCGCTATCACTATAGGTTGCGCTTAATGCTCCAGTCGTAGCTGCGGCGGCAGAGCTGACAGCAGCTCCTGTATCTGGAGCTAGAACCTCGCGACCCGTTTCATCAAACCAACTATATCCCAAGCGTAGACGATTGGCTCCTGCAGGAAGGTCTCCCGTATAAGAGTCTCCAGTGACAAAGAACTTGGTTTCAAAAAATTCTCCAGACGATGGCTGATTCAGAACCGGAGTCGGTTCGATCACGGTGCCATCGCGAACCAACTCGATATCCATATCCAATTGAAGTTTGGAAAGCCCCTCAAGCTCAACTTCCATCGGATCAACCGGATTACTAGCCAGCGAGGACAGCCCCAACAAGTTTTGTTTCACCAAGCCGGAATTCACATTCCGATCTGCCAACATGGAAATATCCAAGTAGAGCGGTAGCGTTGAGGCAAAGGTCGTCAGAAAATTAAACTGAATATTCAGAGAAGCATTGTACGTGGAGCCAGAGCCCGTGGTAACCAAATTCAGGCCGACATCACCTGCATCTAAATTGAGAGCAGATTCAATGGCTCGTTGAACTTCTTGAAGTGTCTCCGGCTGATTAGCAAAAATTCCAATGATCGCATCCCGAAACTCCTCGCCGAAATCCTCGACATCCACAAGCCCCGTCTTGGCAAAAAACAAATTCGCCGCGAATGGACCATTAGGATCGTTGTTCAACCAGTCACTAATGAAATCTCCTACCCGCCACAGTGCGTAGGCAATATCATTAAAAGTAAGCCGGCCCAGTAGGTGGGTATCGTTCGTATTTGTAAACGTTGTTCCGGCTACCGGAAGGTTACTCAGGTCTGAAGCGTCTGTGCTAAATTGAGCTGTTCCAACGCCGATACTTGAAGAGGCATTTTCCGAAGTAGGGCGATAAAACAAATCAACAGTTGCGCCAGCTCCGAAGGTTAAGCCTCCAATCGTATTTCCAGTAACCTCATCTGCAGTGAAAGCCAAATTCTGCAACTGCAGATTCGCCCCTGTGTCGCCATTAATACTTAAACTAGAATTGATTTCCGTAGATGAATATTCCGCACCATAGGCACCAAGATAACGACCAATATCCACCATCCGAGTGTTATCTCCGGTGATTGAATAGGTGGTGTCGGTGACAAGATCCAAGTCTGTATTACCAAACGAAAATTCAGCAATCCCAAACGCCCCCGTTCCTGAGAAATCACCATCAACAACCTCAGCGCGCCCATTTAGGAAAATATTGTCTAACGTTGCGTCGGAGCCTCGAATTCCAATTCTTGCTTCTTCTTCGGAAAACCCTAGATCCACATATCCGTTACTCGCCGTGCTTGTTGGAGCAAAGCGAATATTTTGTATGTAAGCTGTATCGGATGCGTCCGCATCAATAACAGCCAACTGGATCAAAGAAGATCCCCCAATCGTAATCGCCTTAACAAACTGATCGAGCGTGAAGAATGTCCCCAGATTGTCCGGATCTTGAATTGTCGTTGTAACGGCAGCAAAAGCGGCGTTGATATCGGAAATCAGATCTCCAATGGATGTATTATCTGCAGTCGAAGCTGCCGTCACGATAACTGTTTGGTAATCATTACCGTTGACGGAAACGTCAACCGAAAAATCATTGCTAAGAACGGTATCTGCAGCCGTTAGTTGCCCACTGTAAGGGCCGATCAAAGCACCTTGAGTGTCATCAAAAATTTGCTCGAGCATACCAAGCTCGAAATTGGCACCGTTGGTTTGGCTAGCCTCATAAGAAGCATTCACCTGCATGTTCCAGTCTCCACCACTCGGAAAGACTTGTGTCGTATTTAACCGGAAAGCGATATGGTCATTACCACCGACATCTTCGATATAAGCTTCCACCTTTTGAAAAGCGTCATTTACCATGAGCCCAGGGGTAGCCCTGATCGCATCGTTGATATCATCAACGAGATCATCCAAATCTAAATTGTCTTCCGTATCCTCGACAAGCACCTGAGCCGCATCCAAAGATCCGTCGGGCAAGCCAAACGTGAAAAAGGCATCGGTCTCAAACTTGAATGTTGTTGCTACATCGACCGGATTATCTGCAACAATCGGAATGGAACCATTTCCAAGATACACATTCTTGGAAACCTCCATCAAAAGAACGTCGTAAGCCGTTCCTACCGTCCGAAATCCCAGTGATCCAGCATTATCGAATGCCTCGAAATCCGTCGAAGAATGGGCACTGTTAATATCGGTGATCAGCTCAGCTAGAGTCGAATTTCCTTGTGTGTCCGTAGATTGAGTCGAAAAGATA
>JBCCKK010000314.1:0-3565 GCA_039027395.1 Verrucomicrobiota bacterium
CCATCTTGTATTGCAGTCCGGAGCATCCACCTCCCACAACAGCGACACGCAACGCCCCCTCGGGACGCTTCTGCCTTTCAAGAAGGCTGGACAAGCGACCGCCTGCATTTTCAGTCAATTTGACCAGCTTTTCGTTCCCAACTTTAAATTGAATATCAGCCGTTCCGGACATGGTTTTAGTTTATGGGCAATCAAGAGAAGTGCCAATTCGATTGTAGAGATTATTTCTCAGAGAGAATAATAGAGTTCGGTCCAATAACTGGTTCGACTGCCTTTTGCAATGGAATTTGCCATACTCCAAGAACGATAATCAAACAGGCTAATACTGATACCAAAAATTTACTTCCACCATTTAGTGATATAGGTAAAGCATCCGGATTAGGCTGATTCCAATACATAGCTCGAACGACTCCCAGATAATAATACAAACCGGCTATTGCCGAAATAATTGCTACCAGCAAAAGGCTATAGTTTCCGATTTCCCAGAGCGCTGCGAAGACTCCGAGTTTGCCGAGAAACCCTGCAAGAGGAGGAATACCTGCTAAAGAAACGAAACTCACCAGCATCCCAAAAGCTAAAAGAGGACTGCGCTGAGCTAGCCCAAAATAGGCCTTGAAATCGACTCCACCGATATCGTCTTCGTGTTGGGCAATGACAAAGAAAGCGAGCAGCGTCGAAAGCAAATAGATTACCAAATAAACCAAAACAGCCTGAATTCCCCTCTCATTCACACAAGATAATGCCATTAGCAAATAACCCGCGTGACCAATACTTGAATACCCAAGCATGCGTTTCAGGTTCCTTTGTGTCATTGCCGCAAAGTTGCCAAGTAGCGCAGAGGCCGCTGCCATAATCGATAGCACCGGTATTAAATAGGGATCTAGCGCATCATTTGAAAAACCAGCGAAGAAGAAAACGCGAAGCAAAACGACGATTCCGGCCGCTTTTGATCCAACGGAAAGGAATGCAGTTACCGGTGTCGGAGCGCCTTGATAGACGTCTGGAGCCCAAACATGAAAAGGGACGCTTGCTAACTTAAATGCAATACCGCTCAACACGAGAACCATTGCCAGTAGCAATCCAAAGCTAGGCGGACTGACAACCAAATAATAAGAAAGCCCTGACAATTTAGTCGTCCCTGCAATACCGAAGACAAATGCAATTCCGTACACCAAAAAACCCGTTGAAAGTGCACCGATAATCAAATACTTAACGCCTGCTTCAAGCGATTTCGTTTCGTGCCTCCGCAGCGCAACCAGCACGTAAAAAGAAATCGTCACCAGCTCTAAGGCAACAAAGATTGTCATGAAATCCACTGCGGATGCCAACAACATCATTCCTGTCGTTGTAAACAGCGGAAGAATAAATGATTCGCTTGCTCCAAGAACTAATTTCCCTGCCTGAGAGAAGCTCATGGCAAGGACGATAAAAACCGTAACTAGGAAAAATCGCTTAAAGAATAATGCCAATGGATCCACCGCATAGAGTTCAGCCCATTGGAAACTTGATCCGGCAGGGAACGTAAATGTCGCTAGAAATGCAAAGAATACTCCTAGCATGGCGCCTTTACCAATAACTTCATAGCTCGCTTCTTTGGAAAAGGCATCGATAAGAATCAAAGCAACCGCGAAGACAATTAATACAAGTTCAGGAAAAATAATCATAGTCTTATCCAGCTAATAAAACGCTCAAGATCGGTTTCGCTAATGAAACAAGTAATCCGGGAAATACACCAAATAAAACCAATCCGGCAATCAAAAGCATATAAGGCCAACGCGATCGATAAGTCACTAAGTCCTCAGCTTTCTCCACTTCAACGGCAACCTCTCCGAAAAAGATCGAACGAATTGCTCGTAGCATGTAAACAGCCGAAAGCACGACACCGAGAATGGCCAATGCCGTCGTTACTGGATACCGAGTCCAAGCGCCAAAGAAGATCAAAATCTCACCCGAGAAGTTTGCCAATCCAGGCAAACCAATAGATGCCATCCCTCCAATAATGAAAAAGACCGCTAGCTTCGGAGCCTTCTGAGCCAGTCCCCCGAGTTCTGAAAAGCGCAAGGTTCCTGTTCGATCGCGAATTTCGGAACTTAGTCCAAATAGCAGTGCCGTGCTCAATCCATGGCCTACCATCAAGAGAACCACTCCAGTCGACCCGATTACGCTCAAGCTTATAACGCCTAGAAAGAGGTAGCCCATGTGCATGACTGACGAGTAGCCCAACATCATGTCGAGATCTGTTTGGGCTATCGTAACCCACCCGATATAAAGGATGTTAGCCAGCAGGAAGACTTGCAAAATCAAAGACCATTGCGCCATTCCTTCAGGTAGATACGGTGAAGCCAGACGGAGAAGACCGTAGATCCCAAACTTCTTGAGAACACCTGCATGCAACATCGAAACCGGAGCCGGAGCCGAAGCATAACCTAAGGGAGCCCATGAATGGAAAGGCCATAGAGAGACCAGGACTCCGAAGCCTATAAGTAGCAGAATGAATATAATGTACTGGCTTGCTGGATGGAAACTACCACTGGACATCAGAGCCTGGATTTCACGCAAATCAAAAGTTCGTTCACCGATTGGCAGCGAGAAATAGAAAGCAAGAAGTCCTAAGAGCAGGACTAAACTTCCGAGCGTCAAATACAATGTGATTTGAGTAGCAGCGAATTTCCTATCCCGACTTCCCCAAATGCCAAGGAGAAGAAAGGTCGGAATTAGAGCCACTTCGTGGAAGATATAAAGAAAGAAGAGATCCAACGAAACGAACGCACCCGTGGCTCCGAAGATAATAAGAGTCACCAATATATAAAACTCACGACGTCGATTAACCTCCGGCGGAATTGCACCTACCGCAGCCAAACCAACCACTGAAGTTAAAAGCAGAAGCGGAGCACTAATACCATCCAAACCAATGGTAAAATTAAAGGAAAAGAAGTCTGGAAGATCGAAACAAGGAACACTCGTAACAAAATGGTAGCCCGGTTCCCGGCACCAGAGAAGCATGATTAAAAAGATTGAAACCATGAGATGGACCACTCCGCTTACCAGGGCCACCGAGCGACAATGAAGCCCCATCGCCATCAGTAACACCGCAATCAGCGGAATCAGCACCGAACTAAGTAGTAAAAATTCTCCCATAATCTCAAAATCTATAAAAATGGACGAAACAAGACCCAATAACAGACAAAGAGCACGCCCATAATAAATACAGTAACGTATGCGTGTAGGTTACCTCCTTGAATCAGCCTTAAAATTTCTCCACCTAACGTTCCTACCGCAGCAAGCCCTCGCACGAGGATTCCTCCAATGAGCCACTGATCCATCCAATCCAGGCTCTTGGCCCACACTTGCTGTAGTTTTAAGATCGAGTTTTCGTAGAGCTCATCGAAATAAAACTTGTGAGCGAAGAACGGAATGGAAACAGGATCCTTATCCCGTTTATGGTAAAGCAGGAAGGCCCCAACAACCCCTAGAATCAGCACCCCGATAGAAGCTCCCATGACAAAACCCTTTCCGCTGTGGTCCGGATCGAACGTTGCATCGATAAAATGGGGTATCATTTGCC
>JBCCKK010000315.1:0-3562 GCA_039027395.1 Verrucomicrobiota bacterium
CAGCCAGATGTTGACGACAACTCTTCGGTGCCCAGTTCAGAACACTACGCACATGCACAAAGTTGCTGCGCAACTGTTCCTCGGTTAAAACTGACGGATCGCAATCAAAGTGCTCCGAGAGCAGCCGCAGTGCCCGGTAATAGTTGGCCGCAGTCGTCTGTCGGAAGTCTTGCAACTCCAGATACTCCGCAAAGCGGAGCATTGACGCATGGGCATGCGTGTTATACTCACATGGTTTTAGCTTTTTTTACTAGACATAGGCTCGTCAGCATGACCGCTGGCGGCCCACATGAAAACTATCAATTTACACTTAAACAAATTGCCGCGAAGCGGCTTCGTTCAACAAGGCGTGTCTAGGAAATGAAAATACGAATACAAAAACTCGGGTGGATCGCATCTAGTTTGTGGATCTATTGCGTTGTCATTGTCGTAATCACTTTTGGAAAATTCGAAATATTGAATCAATTGAACCTAAAAGAGAATTTAATATTTTACCTTTTCATCCCCACGTTCGGCATTCTCCTCGGCCTTGAAACGGCCCTGAGAATGAGACTTATAATCGGAACAGAATCATCAAATGAACTTCACTATTCAGGATGCGGACGGTTTATTTCAGAAACCACAACACATACATATCGATTTGGTCCACTTGGGATTGAACGAAAAGACTAGATCCAATCGGTAGTCTCAACCTTGTTCGCTCGTCCCTCGCTCACTGGTTGAGACACTATCCACGTTCGGTGAAGAATAGACGATGCCTCAGATACTCGAACAACTTCTGCCCTTGATAGGCATCCTCATCGTGGGCGCTATCGCTTTGGGAGTTTTCAAAGCGTTACTAACAGGAAAAGGCTCGGGAGAAGCCACCTTCCCATATCAGGCTATACCAACTCTGTTCACACCTGCGGAACGTTCGTTTCTTGGAGTGCTCGACCAACTGATTGACGCGGACTATCGCATTTTTGGGAAGGTCCGAGCCGCAGACGTAATGAGCGTGAGGAAGGGAATGGATCGAAGTGAATGGCAAAAGGCGTTCAATCGCATTCAGAGCAAGCATTTCGATTTTGTCATTTGCCGCGCTTCTGATTCCTTGATCGTCCTTCTCATCGAACTTGACGATAAATCTCATCAGAAGACGCAACGTGTAAGCCGAGATAATTTCATTGAGAGGGCGACAACCGCAGCGGGCATACCGCTTCTTCGGGTTCCATGCCAGAGAAGCTACTCATTGCAGGAGATGGCATCCCTCATCGCAACCCACATTCCAGAAATGAACAAGACGTTGGACGATAAAAAATGAAAAACAGCTTCGCACTTTTGATAGCTCTTGTAGTCCCATTCATAAGCATAAACGGCGAAGGAAAGAGGGACAAGATCGACGATCAGTTCTATGAGCAAATCGAAACTATCAAGATGGACTACAGGTCGAAACTTGCAGAACTCCTCGAAGATTCAACAAAAATTGAAGTTCTGCAGTTAAATCTCGAAAAATATAGGAAGCACGATGGCAATCCGTTCAAGTCACCCAGTGAGGGCTACTATCGAATCCGTGATTTCGAGTTCGAAATAAAACAAAAGAAAACCTTTGAATCGGAGGACATGATTCCATGGAGAACCGCTTTGCAGGGCCTTTTAGTTCCCGATCATGCTGGCTCTTATCTTTCTTTCCATAGTCACGACACTGTTATTATCGTCTATGCAGAGAATGCAATCAGCGCACTAGAGGAGTCATCTTTACTTACCATTACCCTCTCATGGAAAAATAATAACTATTTATTGTCACATCCAAGGCTAGGAAAAGAGAAACATCTTATAGCAGGAAAAGAGATAAAGAAATTGATGAAGAATACGTTTCCAGATGGAGACTTTGAAGCCAAACCAACACTCAAAACATTTGCGACTGGGTCCAACTAGGCGAGAGATGACAACTCCGAGTAGCGCTGGTGCACTACTCTCCGCGCATCCCCTTTACGATATGTGGAAAGAAATGAAACTCATCTATCTCCTCACAGCCTTAGCACTGATTGCAAGTGGATGCGCTACAACTAAGAGTGAAGAAGAGAATCACCCCCTCACTGGCATTTGGAGAAACATCGGTTACCAAAAAAGAAAAGGCTACGACGATACCATCATCATCTTTCACAATAACGGAAGGTTCAGCTGGAATGATAGCAGCTATGTTCCCGGGAATTATATGCCACATCCAGAATTCGAAAAACAGTATCTGTTAGACTTCGACAACGTCACCGATCATGCGACATGTATGCTCAAAAGCGAAAATGAAATGTGGTTTAGCTGGGGCGACATGAGTATGACTTACATCCGAGACACAGGAGACCTTCCCTCCGAATGAAGGTCACCTCCACAGACATTCACACCACCACACCACAGACTAGACATATCCAGTCGGAGCGGGACAACGGCTAAAGCCTCGCCCGTCCTTTACGATTCACAAAAATAATTTGCTACTGAACAGGAAATTACCATCCTTCTGACTATCATGAGCTTAGCTGAATTAGAAAAAGAAGTAGAAAATTTGGATTCTGCTGATTTTGAAGCATTTACCAGATGGCTGGATGCTTATGCCGCAAAGCGCTGGGACGAACAATTTGAGCAAGATGTAGCCAGTGGTAGGCTCAACAAGCTAGGAAAGAAAGCGGACCTGGCATTCGAATCTGACCAATGCACTGAGCTGTGAAGCACTTTGCGTCTCCGAATTTCTGGTTTCACTACAGACTGTTACCTGAGAATATTCAGGACCTTGCAGACAAGAATTTTTCCCTCCTGAAAGAGAACCCGAGACATCCGTCGTTGAGATTGAAGAAGGTAGGCCTTTTCTGGTCAGCAAGGATTGGTCTCAGCTACAGAGCGGTTGGGAAAGAAAGAGAAGAAGGAATCGTTTGGATGTGGATTGGGACCCATGCCGAGTATGACCAACTGATCAAATGAAGTAAGAACCAGACGGCACAGGTCAACCCATGTAACCTGCTCGAAAAATCTGAGAATCACTTGCACCACTAATCCGTCAGGCTGGTTGCCTGGCCTCACCGTTAGTGGCAAAAGAAGAATGAATAAACGAAACACTCGAATCCTTAGACTTGTTGTTGGTGTCGTTTTCTTGGTCTGCAGTGGATGGCTCTTGTCGCTAACTTTCAAATTCCTAGACCTCAACTTTGTTTTCGGAATGCCTCCAGAAATGAATGTCGACGTTGAAACGTTTGAACACCTAATTAAAATCCACGACAGTAAGACTTTGGGACTGGTAGCCACATTTGTATTGTCGCTAGCGTGGTTTTCCCCCGTTATTTAGGACACCTTTTTGTGTGATTTAGTTTAGATGTTTGTTTTGTTGTTTTTTGTAAAGCTGCAAAAATTGTAGTGGTGAGATTTGCCCTAGTGCCGTGTGCCTTCGTGTTATGTTGTAGAAGGTTTCGATATAATCTAAAACGGCTCTGCGTGTTGCAATTTTAGAGTCAAAGATCTGCGAGCTAGGTAGTAACTCGGCTTTGATAGTAGCAAAGCAGCTTTCGGCAAACGCATTATCATAGCAATACCCTTTGGC
>JBCCKK010000316.1:0-3531 GCA_039027395.1 Verrucomicrobiota bacterium
CGTAGGTCTTTCTAATCGTTAAGAACATTGACGCTCATTTATCGGAACGATAACGTTTTTTGTACATGGGTAAATTAGACGTTAAATCCAGTAAGGAGACAGAATTTGATATTATTTCTCTGGGCGAAGTGATGCTTCGTTTAGATCCAGGGGAAGGTCGTGTTCGCACCTCTCGTGAATTTCGAGCGTGGGAAGGGGGCGGAGAATACAACGTAGCGCGAGGAATGCGCCGCTGCTTTGGCTTGCGTTCAGCAGTCGTTACCGCGTTTGCTAAAAACGATATAGGATATCTACTTGAAGACTTCATTTTACAAGGGGGCGTCGATACCTCTTTTGTCCAATGGCGTGACTACGATGGCATTGGCCGCACGGTGAGGAATGGTCTGAACTTTACGGAGCGAGGCTTCGGTGTCCGAGGTGCGATTGGCGTGCCAGACCGCGGGAATACAGCAGCTTCCCAGCTAAAACCAGGAGATATCGACTGGGATCACATCTTTGGAGAAGTCGGTGTTCGTTGGTTGCATACCGGTGGTATCTATGCAGCACTGTCAGAATCCGCAGCAGAGCTTACTCTTGAAGCCGTGCAAATGGCACAGAAACACGGGACCGTTGTTTCTTATGATTTAAATTACCGACCTTCGCTTTGGAAGTCCATCGGCGGGCATGCAAAATGTCAGGAAGTGAATCGAGAAATTGCAAAGTATGTGGATGTGATGATCGGCAATGAAGAGGACTTTACGGCTTGTCTTGGATTTGAAGTGGAAGGGGTTAGTGAAGATTTAACAGACCTCGATGTTGGAAGTTTTAAGAGAATGATTGAGACAGCGGTGGAAGCATATCCAAACTTCAAAGCGACTGCTACTACGCTACGGGGCGTTAAAACCGCGACAGTCAACGACTGGGGGGCAATCTGCTGGGCTGATGGCGAGTTCTATCAGTCGCGTCCTTATCCCGAGTTAGAGATTCTAGATCGCGTTGGCGGGGGTGATAGCTTTGCTTCTGGATTTATCTACGGATTAATGCAGCTAAGTGACCCACAGAAAGCAGTGGAATACGGAGCTGCCCACGGGGCCTTGGCTATGACTACAGCTGGGGACACGACCACCGCTCGTTTGGCAGAGGTAGAAAAGGTTGCCGGGGGCGGGAGCGCTCGCGTTGTCCGCTAAGCACTCATTAGTTTACTGCCAACAAATGGGTGCACTGCTCTACGAATGAATGAAGCGATCATCTGCTGGAGTCTGACCTGACTGCAATTCCACATTATCCCGGTTGTGAGCAAGGTGAACGAGAATGTGATATGCATCTTCAGGACTTGAATCGCAAGCCTTAGCGATTTCATCAGCAGCCCAAGCTTTGCCGGGCTGTGTGAGCATCTCGGCAAGGATTGCACCTTGAAGTTCAAGTAGACGGGATGCGGCTTTTTTGCCAGCTTCAACGCCAGGCTGGTGGTAAGCATTTATGTTAACAAGCGTTGCATAGAATCCAACCGCCCGTTCATAAAGAGCAATCAAACCACCTACGGTTTTTGCAGAAACGTCTGGAACGCTAAGTGTGATGTTTTCGCGATTGCCTTCGGTCAAGGCGGTGCGTGTGCCGCGTAAGAATCCTTGGAGGTAATCACCTGATGTGACACCAGGTTCGACTTGAAGTTCAGGTAAATCACTATCCTTACGCACCTCGATAAAGGTGGCAAAGAAGTTATTGACGCCATCACGCAGCTGCTGCACGTAGGCGTGTTGGTCTGTTGATCCTTTGTTTCCGTAGACGGCAATTCCCTGGTTGACCGTTTTGGCATCCAAATCAAGCTCTTTGCCCAAAGACTCCATGACAAGCTGCTGGAGGTATTTGCTAAAGAGCATAAGGCGGTCTTTGTAAGGAAGGATTACCATATCTTTGCGGCCTTTCCCATCGCCTGCGTGATACCACATGAGAGCCAGCATCATCGCAATATTTTTGCGGGCGTAAGTGGTTCGAGTTGCTTCGTCCATTTCCTTGGCTCCCTCAAGGAATGCAGTGGTGTCGAGTCCCTGTAGTGCCATCGGGACTAACCCGACCGCACTCATTACCGAGGTTCTTCCTCCAACCCAATCCCACATGGGGAAGCGTTTAAGCCAATCTTCAGATTCCGCAATTTTATCGAGATTGGATCCATCTCCTGTGATTGCCACAAAGTATTTCGGGTAATCGAGATCTGCCCTTTTGTAGGCCTCAGCAACTTCAAGCATTCCGTTGCGAGTTTCTTTGGTGCCACCAGATTTTGAGATTACGATTGTCAATGTCGTGGAAAGATTGCCTTCCAGTTTAGACAAGGTGCGGGCGATTCCATCAGGATCGGTATTGTCAATGAAATGAGGTTCCAATTTGTCATCAAGTGAGCCAAGGGCATCGGCAATGAATTGTGGTCCGAGTGCGGACCCTCCGATACCGACGATTAAGACATCCGTGAAGATATCGCCGTTTGGGGTGGAAAGTGTTCCATCGTGAATTTTTTCTACGAAACCTTGGATATCGGTGACGGTCTGCGTAATAGCCTTTTTGAGGTCCTCAGAAGGAGCGAGGCTGGCATTGCGGAGCCAATAATGGCCTACCATACGATTCTCATCTGGGTTGGCAATTGCTCCTTTCTCGAGTTCATTCATTTGATCGAAAGCCAGATCGATTCGAGGTTTCATGTCTTCGAGAAACTGATCGTCAAATTTCATGCGGCTCACATCCAAGCTAAAGCCCAGTGAATCGATACGGAGGTAGAGGTCTAAAAAACGGTTCCATGTCTCACTCATAAGCATGGCTGTATAGCCCGAGGATGATCCAGGGGGAAGGTCAAAATGCTTGCGTCCCCTAATTTTCATGGAAAGTTACCAACATGAAAGTCAAGTCCTGGTTGATGATGTTAGCAGCAATGTCAGGTGTCATAGAGGCATCTACGCTTGAACTAGGAGCTCCGCTTCCCGATGTTACGGTTCCGGATCAAAACGGGGATCTCATTTCATTGAAATCCTACCAAGAAGACTCGTACGTCCTGGTCTATTTCTATCCGAGAGCAGATACTCCTGGATGCACAAAGCAAGCATGTAGTCTTCGAGATGCCTACGAGCCACTACAGAAACAGGGGGTTCGAATTTTCGGTGTTAGTAAAGATCAAATACAGTCTCAACAGAAATTTGCCGAGAAGTATGATCTGCCCTTCACGTTGTTGGCAGATACAGAGGGTAAGGTAATTGAGGCGTTTGGTGTGCCTGCCTTAGGGCCCTTTGCTCAACGTCAGGCATACCTGTTTAAGTCCGGAGTGCTTGTTTGGCGTGATCTGAAAGCATCCACCGACAAACAGGCTTCCGATATATTAGATTTCCTTAATAAGGGTTAATACCTTAGATAAATTTTATTAATTGTCAGGCACCCCTTCCTGCACTACGGTACGAGTATAAGCGAAAGGGGCTATGAAAAATCAGGAAATTCGTGAAATAATCGAGGAAGCGCATAACGACATCGCAGCGATTCTCAGTATCGTTCCCGGATTAGGTCATATCTACA
>JBCCKK010000317.1:0-3506 GCA_039027395.1 Verrucomicrobiota bacterium
ATCAATATGAGAAGTATAAAACAACGGTAGCCGCTTTGGTAAGAAAGCAAAAAAGCCTCTGCGAAAACTTGGTCACGGAGGCCAAGGAGGCAAAAGAAGCGGGCAACTTAGAAGAAGCCGGCCGAACTTACTTCAAAATCAAAACCGGCATGCCTCGCAACACCGCTCTATTGCAGATTATGGAGGATCCTGAGATGCGGAGCGCTATCGATAAAGCAGAGTTGGCTCTCTATCAGGATCAACGACGGACAGAGCTCTTCGCCCTGAAAGAAGAGTTATTTTTCTCCATCGATGAAAAGAGCCAAGAAGTCGATCTTTCTGAAATGGGACGATCCGCCCTCAATCCGGATGACCCGGAAGCGTTTGTGATCCCCGATTTAGTAACGCTCAATCACGATATTGATCAGAATCCGGATTTTTCTGCGGAGGATAAGACTCAGAAAAAACTCGAAGCGCAACAGTTCTACGATGAGGCGAGCCAACGGATTCACAATATATCTCAGTTACTAAGAGCCTACTGTGTCTTTGAGAAGGACGTTCACTACGTTGTTCAGGAAAACAAGGTCATGATTGTTGATGAGTTTACAGGACGACTCATGCCGGGTCGTCGTTGGAGCGACGGTCTTCATCAAGCGGTAGAGGCCAAAGAAGGCGTTACAATTGAGGGAGAAACACAGACCTTAGCCACCATTACAATTCAGAACTACTTCCGCATTTACGAAAAACTCTCGGGAATGACGGGGACAGCCGAAACCGAAGCCAACGAATTCCAAGATATCTATAAACTCAAGGTCGTTGTTATTCCCACCAATCGACCTTGCCTACGTGAAGATGTAGATGACTTAATCTTTAAGACGCAGAAGGAAAAGTTTCAGGCCGCCATTCGCGATATTAAAGAACGCCATTCTACCGGGCAGCCGATCCTCGTCGGTACCGCTTCTGTGAATGCTTCGGAACTCTTCAGCCGATTGCTTAAAAAGGAAAATATTCCTCATAGCGTCCTGAATGCAAAGTATCACCAGCAAGAAGCGGAAATCGTCTCTCGAGCCGGACAAAAAGAATCGGTTACTATCTCAACAAACATGGCAGGTCGAGGCACCGACATTAAGCTGGGTGAAGGCGTTGCTGAGTTGGGAGGGCTTCATGTCGTCGGAACGGAACGCCATGAATCTCGGCGGATTGATCGCCAGCTTCGTGGACGGTGTGCACGTCAAGGAGATCCTGGTTCTTCTCAGTTTTTTATCTCCTTCGAAGATGATCTAATGCGAAATTTTGGGGATTCGCGCCGAATGACCTCGATCATGACTAAACTGGGTATGGAAGATGATGAGGGCTTGGGACACCCCTTGCTAAATCGAACGGTTGAAACAGCACAGAAGCGCGTCGAAGAGCGAAACTATCAAATGCGAAAGCATACACTCCAGTATGACGACGTTATGAACCAACAGCGCGAAGTCATCTACGAGCGACGCAACGACATCCTGCAGGCAGAAGATACCCGTGCCGAAGTTTACGAGTATGTTGAAGAAGGCATCAGTCAAGAGGCCGCTAACCGCCTTTCTGGGGAAGAACCCGATGTTCCTGGTTTCGTCAGCTGGATCAACTCAGCCATGCCTGTTGGCTTGACGGAAAGTGACCTAAAAAATCCAGATGATATTGAAGCGGTTACTCAAGACACTCTCGCGAAAGTAAAAGAGATTTATGAGCTGAAAGTGAACAGTGAAGTCCCAGAAGCAGTTCAATCCACCGAGCGTTACATTCTGTTGAACTCGATTGATCGTCTCTGGCAGGAGCACCTCTATGCCATGGATAGCCTGCGCACGAGTATCAATTTACGGGCCCACGGCCAGAAAAATCCTGTCGACGAGTATAAGACGGACGCCTATAGCATGTTTGGGGAGCTTATGGCCAATATCAAACGCGATATTCTTGGCCATCTCTTCCGTTCCATGAGCAGTCTCAGTGCATTTGAACAATTCCTAAACAATCTACCTCAAAATTTGGTTAAGGATCATTTCCCTGGAATGACCGAAGCGATGCAGGCCGAAGCAAGGGCACAAGAAGCCGCAGAAGCTCAATCCAATGGGCCAGAGAAAGACCTTTCGCTTCCGATCCGACGTAACGAAGAAAAAATTGGCCGAAACGAAATGGTAGTTATCAAACGCGGCAGCGAAACTCAGACCATTAAATACAAAAAAGCCATCCCACTACTCACCAGTGGATGGATTTTGGTAGGAAAAGCGGAGTAACTCAACCTCCATGGCATTCGAAGAAGGGTATCCTACTTTCTTTGAGTCCTGGTGGCTCGAGCAGGCAAACCAAGCCCTGGCCCATAAGCAAGGGTATCCAGATCTGCAAAAACTCGAACCCATTATTTCGCGGATTAGCGATGTTTTCACCTGGCTTCGAGAGGAGGATATTTCAGAAAACTACAGGGATCCGCTACAAGTTGTGGCCTACGGGCTCTTCTTCTTTCCTCAAACATTTTGTCGGTTCTCATTTCCGATTCACGAATTAGTCGAACGTCACCAGTGGATGCCTCCTACCGACCGACCGTTACGTATCCTCGACCTTGGGTGTGGAAGCGGTGCGGCGACGTTTTCTTGTATTCACCAACTAACCCAATACTTTCCCGGAATCTCTCTCTCATGCGTTGGTGTAGATCAGTCTTCCGAAAATATTAAGTTTGCTCGATCTCTTGGTGATTCCTGGACTCAGAATCACGCAACTGCCAACGTTCAACTTAAATGGATTCGTCAAAATATTACCGGTTCTGGATTCAGCTGGGAGCGCTCCCCGTTCAACCAGCCATGGGACTTCATTCTCATGAGCTTTTCCTTCAGCGAATTTGTTACTGGCCTAGAACCTGATGACATTCACACCGCGTTATTTGAATTAGGAAATGCGTTAGGTGACAAGGGTATTTGCCTTCTCACCGAACCAGCCCTCCAAGAAACATCGATTCTGGTAGAAACTCTTCGAGATGCTGTAGCATCTTCCGATTTCTTCACTGTCCTAGCTCCTTGTCTGCATCAGACTCCTTGCCCCGCGCTCACAGGAAAAACCTTCTGGTGCCATGAAGTGCGCAAATGGAAACCTCCCCAAACTCTAGCTACCCTTAACACGCGCCTTCATCGGGACATTCGTTTCCTTAAGTTCAGTTTTCTGTCGTTCCAGAGAGGAGTTCTTTCTCAAAGCCAAAAAGAGTCTCCTGAGTCATTTCGCCTGGTTTCGCCGGTATCCAAAAAAGCTGGACAGCTGGTATGCAAAGGGTGCGCCGCGGACGGAAGAATCAATACGTACGAATGGCTCACTCGCCATTTAGAGAAAAATCAAATTAAGAATCAGCTAGGATTGGAACGCGGAGATCAAGTAACCTTTCGGTCATTAAAAAAACTAAATACCGAACACCGCTATCGAGTTGTTCCCGGCTAATTGAATTTGCGATCCAACGCTTCGAATTTCCCATTAAACT
The DNA here is from genome assembly GCA_039027395.1 of Verrucomicrobiota bacterium. Lineage (GTDB taxonomy): Bacteria > Verrucomicrobiota > Verrucomicrobiia > Methylacidiphilales > JBCBYL01 > JBCCKK01. The sequence continues at coordinate 3,476 of JBCCKK010000317.1, forward strand.
CATCAGAGAGCATCCTCATAAACGCCTCCTC
>JBCCKK010000318.1:0-3497 GCA_039027395.1 Verrucomicrobiota bacterium
TCACGGCACCGAAGGCGATGTTAAGAAGCCACTCGCAGGTCTTCCCGACTTCAATCACGACAATCCCGAGGTCCTCGATTATTTCATCTCCAACGTCAAGAGTTGGATTCAAGAAGGCAAAGTCACCAACATCCGAATGGATACGGTAAAGCATGTCGAATCTAAGTTTTGGCACTACTTCCGCGCTCAAATCAAAGGAGAATTCCCAGATACATTCCTCTTAGGTGAAGTCCTATGTGAAGGGAAAGACGATGTCAGCAAACTTTTGGAGTATCAGAACTATCACGATTTCGATTCGATTTTCGATTTTCCCCTCTGCACAGCTCTTCGCTCGACGTTTATCTATGACCAAAGTCTCAAGGAATGGCTCGCTCGCCCTCGATTACATCCCGACGAACAACCCGGAATTCTAGATCAAGATAATCCGTTTAAGGGAGGCTACCGAGATCCCAACAAGCTAGTAACCCTTCTAGACAATCACGATTTACAAAAGCGCATCACCAGTCACGCGCGCACCAAACATCCCGGTGAAGGCGAGGGACTTGAGTGGGCTATTCGAGTTACCAAGCTTTGCTTAGGCGCGTTATTCACTATCCGAGGCATTCCTCAGATTTACTACGGTACGGAAATCGGACTTGAGGGTTGGAAGAACGGAAGCGAGGATCAAGACCTGCGCCGGGATTTCCCGTGGGAATCGATAGGTGCTGATCACCTTCCCAAAACAGAGTTTGCCAAGGAACGCGACATCTTTCTTTGGACTCAAAAGTTGATCGAACTTCGGAAGAAAACGCCTGCGCTCAAATACGGAACAACCATCACACTTTGGTCGGATGATCTGTTCTATGCATTTTTGCGAATCGCCTCAGATGATGTCGCTCTCGTTGCCATCAATAATGGCTATCAAGACATGCCCGCTCCTGTGAGTATTCCCCTTAATTTGGACATCATTCCTGAACGCGTTCGCGACACCATCTTAAGTAATCTCAAAGAGTGGCGCTCCCAGCAAACAATCGAGACGTCGAATGGAATGCCTCAACTTCAAGTCCCCGGAAAAGAAATCCAAATTTACACAAAGGTTTAGTATCCATCGCAGTTAGCTTTTGGGCTTATGTAATCGATAAGTCACCTCTCCGCTGTCATCGCGTTGAATCGTGTCCTCACTAACGGATACATCTTTGTTCTGCCTCAACTGCTCAAAAAACTGAACGATCCCTGCCGCCAGCTTAGCCCCAACACCTTCAACTTCCTGCAGCGCCTCAGCATCCGCGTTTCTAATTTTTTCGATGGATTTAAAATGCCGAAGTAGCGCCGCTTTCTTACGCTCACTAACTCCAGGGCAATCATCCAATAGACTCTCGGAAATCCGGCGTTTCATCAGCAATTGGTGGTATCCATTGGCGACACGGTGTGCTTCATCGCGAACCCTTTGCAACAGTCGAATCGCCCCCGAATCCAATGGCAAAAGAATCGGATGTGGATTTAATGGACGAAAGATCTCCTCACGCTTCTTCGCCAATCCGATAATTGATTGATCATAACGCCCCAGCTCATTTAACTCCCGAACGGCGGAGCTCAACTGCCCTTTACCTCCATCGACAACAATTAAATCTGGAAGCGCCTTTTCTTCTTTGATTAAGCGAGCATAGCGTCGCCGCACCACCTCAGCCATCGAAGCAAAGTCATCCTGACCAACCACAGACTTAATCCGATAGCGTCGATAGTTGTATCGATTGGGCTTACCATTCTTAAATACAACCATGGAGGCGACTTTGTGGGTTGTTGAAATATTCGATATATCAAAACACTCGATGTGCGCCGGCACTACCGATAGACCTAACGCATCTCGCAAACTCTCTAAGTCCTTTTCAGGAACTACTGTACTTGGCAATTCACGAACAAACCGCTTCTGCTTACGGGTGGTCTCCCGAAGATCCTCCAGCATGTTTCGTAAAGAGGCCGCTTTCTCAAAATCGAGGGCTTTTGCCGCTCGCTGCATTTCTTTTTCCAGCTCGAGCAACATTTCCTTGGATCGCCCTTCTAAAAACTCACAAGCCAAGTCAACTCTTCCCAGATATCCGGTTCGAGTAATTTTGTTTACGCAGGGGGCACTGCAGTTTTTGATAATATCATCATGGCAATGTTTGTAGTCCTTTTCTCCTGGTACAGACGGACGACAGGAACGCAAGCCAAACTGCTTATTCATCACCGTCAAGGTTCGGCGTAGAGCTCCTGAGTGAGCAAACGGTCCAAAGTAGCGACACCCATCGTCTTTCTTTAACCGGGTCGTTTGAAACTTCGGAAACGGATCGTTTAGATTAATCTTTACCAAAAGAAACCGTTTATCATCGCGAAAACTAATATTATAGCGAGGTCGGTATTCCTTAATTAATTTACCTTCGAGCAAAATCGACTCCGGTTCGGACTTAACCACATGGGTTTCTAAATCCACGATACTCTCGACCAGCGCTCGCGTTTTTCGGTCCCCAGTCATTCGTCGCGATGGATGAAAATATTGAGACACCCGTTTTTTAAGGCTCTTCGCTTTCCCAACATAGATGACTCGATCAAATCGATCTTTGAAGAGATAGACCCCGGGCTTGTGCGGAAGTTCGCGGACTTTTTGGTTTAGATCTCTTCGTTCTTTCATTCGTGCAAGAGGCGTCCCTAAATCTCGAGAAAATCCCTCAGACTCACAAAGTCCGATCTCGAGATTGCCGGAATAGAATCTTCTACTAAGCTTCTCACAACTGCAATGAATTACAAAATCCTTAGTATTTTTGCGATGGTTGTGACGACCCAAGCTACTTTTGCTACGGAGTCGAAAGAAGTGCGTACCGATCACATCACTTCTCAGATCATTTCGGCTGTTGAATCCATCCAACCAGGACAACCGTTTCAAGTGGCCCTTCGTCTCAAAATTGACGACCACTGGCATACCTATTATAAAAATCCGGGTGATTCCGGGCTTGCTACTTCAATTTCTTGGAACCTACCAGAAGGATTCACCACCTCCAAGATTCAATGGCAAACACCCAAGCGCCTTCCTTACGGACCATTGACTAACTTCGGCTACGAAGGGACGGTTCTTCATGTCGCAACACTCGTTGCCCCCACTACCTTGAAACCAGGATCTACTATCACTTTGAAAGCTCGAGGTGATTGGTTAGTGTGTGAGGAAATTTGCATCCCAGGTAGCGCCGATCACGAGCTTTCGCTGCCCGTTTCAGCCGAACTTGCAAACCCCTCCCAGTGGTTAGAAGAGTTTGATGCGTTTAAGAAATCCCAGCCCAAACCGCTAGGGAAGAACCACGTTATTGCAGGCATTTCCCAAGGAACGTTGCAACTTCTGATTCCAGAAGCAAACTCCGTCGAGACGGTTCATTTTTTTCCTGATCAAGAGGGCTTTATTGATAATACAGTCGAGCCGATGATAACATCTTCCCCCGAAGGCCTTCTTCTGTCTGTTCCCCTAGTCACCAATCCTACAGAACCCGAGA
>JBCCKK010000319.1:0-3459 GCA_039027395.1 Verrucomicrobiota bacterium
GTTGACGGAAGGGGGTGATGTTCAGCTGGACCGCTCGGTTGTAGACCAGCTATACGGCCCTCTTCTCCACGTGGTTCGTAATGCAGTCGCCCATGGCATCGAAGCTCCAGAGAAACGCGAACGTTTAGGCAAAAATCGAATTGGCGAGGTAAAGATCCGAGCCGAGTCTAAATCCGATCACGTAATCATTGAAATCGTCGATGATGGAGCAGGAATTAGTGAGGATGCCGTTCGAAAAAAGGCAATCCAAAATGGCCTTCTTGACGCCAACGTTTCATCAATTTCCTCCCAACAGGCTATTGAATTATTATTTTCACCGGGATTCAGCACCAAAGAAACGGTGAGCAATGTTGCGGGACGCGGTGTTGGATTGGATGTCGTTAAAGGCGAGATTGAAGGATTGAACGGATCCGTTGGTGTGACCTATGAATCAGGTAATGGAACGACTTGGCGAATTCGAGTTCCGCTCACTCTATCTGCTTCCGAGGCCCTCATTGTTCTCGCTGGATCCACCAAAACTGCTCTCCCTTTGGGAATGGTAGATCGTTGTATACGACTGACTTCTCTGAACTACAGCTCGACCTCATGGTTTGACTGGATCCTGGTTAACGGAGAGCGTTTGCCGATTATTAACCTAGGACAAGTTCTCAACATCGATTCTCGGGAAAAACCAACACACGCTATCATTATTGATTCGGGTATGTCCCGGGCAGCACTCGCCGTTCACGGAATGATCGCTAGGCGCGAGATCGTGCTAAAGGACTTGGGCCCTGTCTTGGAACCCCTTGGCCTCTACAGCGGGGTCACAACAGATGCTGATGGCTCTTTAATTACCGTTCTGCAAATTCCCTTTCTCCTCGAATGGATTAATAAACAGCTGGTCGAACAGGAGAAGCTTCCAGATTCTTCATCCGAAAAAAATGCGAAAGAGACTCGAAAGGGGGAACCCAGGGTAATGCACATTCTTCTTGCTGACGACTCTCCTAGCGTTCGCAAGGTTCAAGAAAAAGAACTCAAGTCTTTAGGTTTCGAAGTGTCGTTGGCTAAAAATGGTCAAGAGGCTATTGAACAGCTATCTGAAAAGACAGTTGATCTTTTGGTCACAGACTGGGAAATGCCAAAGATTGATGGTAATGGACTTATCCAAGCAGTAAGAAACAACCCAGCCATCCATAACCTTCCAATCATTGTCATAAGCTCCAAGGTAGATGAAGTTTTTGAGAGTGAAGCTATTGCCTTGGGGGCAAATGCCTGTTTATGTAAGCCTTTTCAAAAAGGCAGATTTATCGAAAAACTAAAAACCATCCAATCTCTAGTGGAATTTACTGCAAAGCTTGAAGATTCCTCCACTTTTGATGCATAATCTCACTCAATCATGAACCCTATTGAAGTATTAAGAAAGCACCCTCTTTTCTCCTGGATCAGCAGCGAGCCGTTGGAATGGTTGGCAAAGAACGGCCAAGAGTCCTTGTTTAGTGGTCATGGAAAGATTTATGAAGATGGCTCTAACGGAGATGCTATCTTTATCATCCTTGAGGGGAGCGTTAATTTCCCTTCAAATAATGGCAAGGCGGATATCTCACTGAAAGAAGGAGAAGTGTTCGGTGAGTGCTCTCTTATCGAGGTAAGGAAGCGAGCTAGAGAAGCTCAAGCCTCTCCTTCCGCCCGTATTTTTGTGTTAAGCCATCAGGTGCTTTTGGATTTTGCAAACAAATACCCGGATCCTTATTCGATCATGGTCACCAACCTTGCTCGTAATCTAGCTCGCCGAATCCGTGACCTTAATACACAAAAATCCTCAAAAATCGCCAGCGTTAATAAGGAAGAAAAATGAATTTAGATATCTCTGCTCAAAACGAAAAACTACTCGATGCCTTTAGGAGAGTTCCCCTTTTCGAAGGTCTTCCTAATGAAGTTCTCTTAGTCATGTTTGTTGCCGCTGATGAAACGATCTGTCGATCTGGTGAAGTGATCGTCAGAGAAGGCGAACAGGGAGAAGAACTTTACGTCATTGGTCGAGGAGCCGTTGATGTCGCTGTTAATTTTGGCAAGCCCGACCAAATCACGGTCGGCCACCTTAAGGAAAACGACTTTTTTGGTGAAATGTGTGTTATTGAACCTTCGCACCGTTCAGCAACAGTGTTCGCAATAACAACCACATTTCTCTACAGTATCAAAAGTAAAACGCTGAATAAAATTTACCAACTGTGGCCGGAACATCAAACAACCATCATGGCTAACTTAAGCCGAGGGTTAGTGACTCGAGTTGAGAAAGATGATCCTGAGTATTCCCTGGTAGCTTATTGATCGCTTTCAATAAACAACCCTAGATCCAAAAAAACTACATTTCTGATTCCAAGAATCCTTGGAGATGGCGTAGGCGCGTTGGGTGACGCATCTTTCTGAGAGCTTTCGCCTCAATCTGACGAATCCTCTCCCGAGTAACTTTAAATTGACGCCCCACCTCTTCAAGTGTGCGGCTGTACCCGTCAACTAGACCAAAACGTTGCTCAAGCACCCTTTGCTCGCGTTCCGTGAGCGAAGTCAGAACATCGCGGATTTTCTCCTTCAAAAGAGAATAGGCCGTCATGTCTGAAGGATTTTCGGCACTCTTGTCTTCGATAAAGTCGCCGAATGTTGTGTCATCGCTATCCCCGACTTGAGCTTGGAGTGAAATTGGCTGTTGTGCCATCTTTAAGACAGCACGCACACGCTCGACAGGCATGCAAATTTCCTCTGCAACTTCCTCGGGTGTTGGCTCTCGGCCAAACTCCTGGACCAATTGCTTCTGAACACGCATCAATTTATTGATGGTCTCAATCATATGAACTGGAATACGAATGGTTCGTGCTTGGTCAGCGATGGATCGGGTAATTGCCTGACGAATCCACCAAGTCGCGTAGGTGGAAAATTTATATCCGCGGCGGTACTCGAACTTTTCAACAGCCTTCATCAATCCCATATTTCCTTCTTGAATCAGATCCAAGAATGAGAGACCGCGATTCGTGTATTTTTTAGCTATCGAAATAACGAGGCGCAAATTTGCTTCTACCATTTCCGTCTTAGCTTTCAGCGCTTTTCGCAGCCAGGCCTTCAGGTCTCGATAGTTTTCTTCGAATTCTTCGAGCGGCATCCGAGCTTTTAACTCCATTTCTTCGAGCTGCTGCCCCACAAATTTCAAGCGCTCACGATCAGATTTTAGGCGAGATTTATCTCGTTCTAGACGGTTTTTCTCCTGCTTCAGTTCGCGGATTTGACGGTGAAAGTTATCGCAAACAGCAACAAATTCTTCGGTCACCTTCTGTTTAAAGAAAAATTTGCTGTAAAGTTTGCTCAAAGCGGTTTCCGCTTTGGATTTATCCTTTTCTGCTTTGGTGACTGCTTGGCTGGACTTAAGAGTCTTTAATTTAACGTAGAAGCCATCGACTTTGGAGTTTGCCGCCTCGACGTCGCGAACCA
>JBCCKK010000320.1:0-3402 GCA_039027395.1 Verrucomicrobiota bacterium
AATTCATAATTCTTAATTGAGTTTTCCAATTGAGAAATCGCTTTCGGAATCGAGCTATCTTTGGTTTTCAATGCGGTTTCAAACTGGAAATCACCTTCTTCCTTATATGCTTGGGAAAGTAAGGGTTCGAGTTTCGCTAGCTTATCGCGAATCGCGTCCATAGGCACACCCAAGCTAATTGCTCGTTCCCAGGATTTTTTAACAGTTTCTAAAGAGGTTAAGCTCAGTCGAAGCGGTGCTTTCCCTTTCCGTCTAAGGATGTCCGAAAAGGTAAGGTCTCCAGAGGAGACATGAGCTTGTCCCAGACGCATTGTTTTGTGGCCAACTTCTTGTCTGAGGGCTTGGTCCTCGGGATGAAATTCAGCTGCCCGCTGGTAATACTCCATTGCGGACTCCCAACGTTTGATTCGAGTGGTAAGCTGTTTCCGGTCCAATTCATCAACCCCGTCGAAAGCCCCTTCTTGCCAATAGGGAGTTGCTTTTTGGAGGAGAAGATCGCTTCCTGATTTTTTAATCAAAGTGCTCTTTTCCACAGCCCCGGCATGTTGAGCATCTACCTCAAGAACTTCCTGATAAAATGCAAGGGTTCGATCGACCTCGCGAAATTGTCTATCAAAAGCTTTTCGGTCTTGCGCTGCTTCATCCCAACGGATCGGGCTTGATTCTTTCTGGAACTCGGCCCGGATAAATAGGTTGTCTGCGAGTTTTTGGGTTCGCTCCTTAAGCGTTTTCTGCCACTGCGTGCTATCCCCGGTTTTAAATTCACGACTCAAACCCAGAATGCGTTCTGTATCCTCGCGGGCCTTTCGTGCATGAGAAATGGATGAGCTGATGATTTGCTGCTTTCGCTTCACGTTTTCAACTGTTTCTGCTTTCCGCAGGTCGGACGTCTGGTTTTTAAGGCTCCGATTCGCTCGTGCCGTATAGAGCTTTATCAAATCCCGGCCTGTCAGTTTGAGGTTCTTATCGTTCCCTGGAATCTTTCGGTCGATATTTGCCGCAAGCTGGTAGCTGCTTTTTGCATTTTCAAGATGGAGGAGGGCTTCATTTTGGTTGCGGTGCTTAATTTCCTCACTCTTTCTAAAATTCAAGTTCCCGAGTTGCTGCATGCTTTTTGCCGAAAACTTCGGGTCTGGGTGTAGAGCAAGCTTTTCCCACGCAGATTGGGCGATTGCATAGTCTTTGGATTGATAGGCAGCCAAGCCATAGTTGTAGAGCAAATAGGGATTTTCAGGTTCCTTGAGGAGCCCCCTCCTTAAGACCTCAACCGCGCCGGTTGCATTGCCAGATTCGAGAAGGGATTTTGCTTCACTCAGAGTTGAATTCGCCGACAACGAAGTGGTCAACATAGCAAAAAGGAGAATGGGAATAGCTACAGGGCTAGGGCGAGCGAGAGTTCGCCGTCGTTCAACCCAACAAAAATCCAGGAATAAGATTAGAAGAGCGATCCCAAGTGGAACCTGGAAGAGCATGGTTTGGTCTTTCACCGGTTTCGAATCGAGGCTCTGGGCCAGTGGCTGAAGGCCTGCCCGATAAAGTGTATCTAAACCACTATTGTCGGGACCCATTGGAACGTAGATACCGCCACCCGCATTGGCTATCTGCTGGAGTTTGGATTCATCAAACCTCGAGATGACTTCCTGCCACAGAGCGTTTCTAACGAAACCGCGTTGTATCGGTTTTCCGTCTCTATCGTAGGTTCGATGGTACGGAACCTTAGCACCTGCCGATGTGCCCACGCCAACAGTGAAAATAGACAGCTCCGATTCAACGTGTGCTGAGCGGGCAGCGAGAATGGCATCTCCCTCCAAATCTTCACCGTCCGAAATAATGATGAGAACCTTGTGGTCCAATTCTTTTTCGGCGGCGATCTCTGATGCCGTTTCGATAAGACTGGAGATATTGGTTCCTCCCCGCCAGAGAGACGTTTCGTTAATGTGTTTCAGAAGGAACTCAATTCCGGTAACATCATAGGTGAGAGGAGCAAGAAGGCGGGCCTCTCCGGCAAAGCCAATGATACCGATACGATCACCGGCTCGATTTTGAGCAAACGATAAAATAGCATTTTTTGAATGTTCTAAACGGTTCGGCAAAACATCCTCAGCAACCATGCTCCGGGATAGATCAATCGCAATTAGAAGATCCAAACCGAGTCGATCGACCGACGTTTCGTATTCATTCAAAAGTGGGTTTGCTAATGAAATTAAGACCAGGACGAAACTGGCAATAACAAGAAAGGTCTTTATCCTGCGTTTTCGTACATTAACAGCAGGGATTAATGAGGGATGTAAGCGCGAGGCGATAAAACTCTTTAATCGTCGCTTTGTTAGTGTTCTGGAAAGGAACAGCAGCAAGAGAGAAGCGCCAATCGTGGGAAGAATTAACCAAAGATAGATGGAATGAACAAACATCAGGGCAACTTCAGCCAAAGGGTTTTAGAAAGTGAAAATTCGAGAAAAATAAAAAACAAAGCCGGCCATAAGAACCAGGAAAAGAGTTCTTGGTACACTTTAAATGTCTTTTGTTTGATCAAGCTTTTCTCAAGTTGATCAATCTGCGAATAGATGAGGCGAAGGCTGTCGTAGTCGGAGGCTTGAAAGAACTGCCCGCCGGTTAGATCTGCTATTTGATATAAAGGATGTTCCAGAACTTTGTTAGCCCGGCCGCGAAGGTTTCGATAGTTGAGAATTTCAATTGGGTAGACCCGGATGTTTTCGTTTTTTGCATATTTGCCGGCTTCTAACGGAGGAACCCCAGTATTGCTCAATCCATCGGTAACCACGATCTGAACTTTGGTTTTGGTATCACTTTGGCCGAGTAGATTTGTCGCAGCAACGATTCCCGAGCCAATAGCTGTCCCTCCGGAGGTTTTGGCGTATTCCATCATTTCTAATGCCCAATCGTGGTCGATGGTAAGTGGACTGATTAGGTAGGGTTCCGCAGCAAATCCAATCACTCCGATCTTGTCGTTCGGTCGGTTTTTTAAAAATTCCTTAGTAACATGCTGTAAAGCCGCGAGCCGGGACAGGCTTTGTGCATTCAAAACAAAATCTTCTGCCTTCATAGAATCGGAGTAATCCAAGACAAACATAATATCGATACCTTCGGACTCTTCCGGTTTGGTGCCTTGATCAACGCGTGGGCGGGCAATCGCGAGAATTAACAAAGCAATACTCAGGTAACGTAGGAGTGTGAGAAGTTTTCGAGGATGGAGATTCGTGGAAGCACCCAATTCTTTGAGTAAGGCTAAAGACGAAAAACGAACGGCAAAAATATGTCCTGGTTTGCCTCTTAAAAAATAGGCAAGAGGCAGAAGTCCCAAGAGTAAGAGAAACCAAGGATGTCCAAAGTGCAGCGTGCTCAAATTCGAAGCAATGAGTGTCATGAGGGGCCTACGGGTTG
>JBCCKK010000321.1:0-3370 GCA_039027395.1 Verrucomicrobiota bacterium
CGCGATTCGAACCCAGTTATATTCACCCGTGTTAGGATTTGGAGCCGTCAAAGAATACCCAAAAGGATACTCGGGGTGGGGAGATATCGACTCCGGGCCTGTAATTTTGGGACTAAGCTTTAGCGCAACCGGGTTCTTTATCGCTAGTGCAAAACTTGAAAGCGATCCCTCGATGTTTAGACGCCTATATGCCACAGTGGAGTTTGCAGGCATTCCCATTTCTAGATCAGATTCAAAAGAATACCTAACGGCAGGCCCTCTGGGAAATGCGATTATGCTAGCTATGTTTTCCGCAAGAGAATGGAACTAAATGAAGCCGCGCTTTCGACATTTTGAGCTGAAAGACCTTATTCTATGGTCACTAATCCTTTTTCTGACGCACCTGATCTTCGTTCAATTCGTAGCTCAGCATCAAACAATGGAATCTATTATGGCAGGCCAAGGCTCGGCAATCGATTTTACAATGATCGCCCTAGTCGTTTTTATACGAACAATGCTTTTTTTAATTCTTCCCGCATTGTGGGCTGGCTGGGGAATTAATAAAATTCTATCTAAAGCCTTCCGGTAACGGTTCAAAATTCGAACTAAGCTCGCCATTGTTGAATCCATTCGGGAAATTCGCACTGTCCGCAGCTACTGCGATCTTCGAGACAAAAGTCTCGGTAAATCTGGAGAAGCCCCTCAACAGCAAGAAGACGATTTTTAAACCCCTTCCAATCCATATTTTCCAATAATCGAACACGAGCTCGTCGAGCTGCCAGTGAATCATAGGATGTTGTCATTTTTCGAATCTCATCCTCCACTTGCCCTGGATCGTGGCGGTGCGCTAATGGCCAGAAAACATTAAACAGAAAGGCGTCACACTTATCGCTTCCAATCAATCGATTCGCTTTGGCAGAAACCTTTCCCTTAAGCGAAAAGCGATAGTCCCACTCCTCATGCGTTGCCTTTAGAAGGACCGCTTTCGCCTTCTTTCCATCTGATTCTGCCAACGCTTGCCTGAGTTCATCGAAGACCCGCCTACGTGAACAATAGACCAGCGCTGCTAAGCGGCGTTCTGGACGGTTTACCGGACGGATTCCCGAGAGCTTCCACGTCTTCGTAGGCATTTCTGGATAATGCCCTCGATACTGCCACCAAACGTCCCACAATTTGCGGACGTGCTGGCTCAAGCTCTTAGGAGCCGGTTCACACATCCAACCCGAAATCCCGAACAGCAAGGCTTCTCGCGTCAGGTCATCATGTTTTTGAATCTCAGAAATCGGCAGCACTTGAGCAACATGCACCATCGCTTCTCTATTTTTCGAATACCCCAGAACCTCCGCCAGCCCCTGCCATAGCCATTCATCATCTGGAATTTCGATACCCCGCCTGCTTTTCATTCGCCAACGTGCTGCTCGTTGATGAAAACGAAACCAGCCTGCTTCTTCGACCAGGCGAACGACTTCATCATCAGACATCGTTGCCAACGTTTTATGGCACCGCCCCACCCGGGCACCGACTTCGAGTTCCTGAGTAGTCGCTGCAAAACACGACTTTGCTTCGCTCAAAGGCACTTTTAGTTGCCCACTTAGTTCAACGACGGGAATGGGTTGGCCTCTGCGGTTTTCAGGAGCTGTTCCAGAAAGACCTCGAGTCCAAACAATATGAAGCACCAGATCACGGTAAGCTGGATCTTTGTCATGGCCATGCGCTTGAAATCCATCAGGAGTCATGTGAATTTCAATTGGACCTTGGAGCGTCATACCTTCGACTTCCAACGCGGCATTTAAAAAATCGGGGCCTGCACCTCGATTCCAAAACCCGGGATTGCGGATCAAAATCGTCCGTCCGTCCGTCGTTTTTAAAGAATCTTTATACAGGTTTTCGAACCAAAGACGTTGCACAAACAATTCATCAGGAACGATCTCGGCGGATTCCTTAAGCCGCATTGCCCCGTAACTGTGCTTCCTCATACTTTCGAATTAGCTACTCCACAGACAAAGCAAAGCCTATTTCAATCATGACTCTTGAGTCATCTATCTTGTATTGTTCTGCATAGCGATAAAATGGAATATTAATTAAGGTCCGTCTCAACAAAGAAAAACAATGCAAGAAGAAACCTTATCTAACAGATCGAATTTCCATCCCAGCCGAAGAATCAATACTCCGACGAGGAGAGAATCTTTCGATCCGAAGCGCCGAAAGGATAGTAGCTATACGCTCAAAAGAAATTTTGACGATCCCCTACTCTCCTTCGGGAAGTAGGGGATTTTTTTTGAAAGGCTTAAAGGGAGGTGTGCCTGAAACACTGAAACGTCCACCGTGAAATCCTGTGGCTGCCTATTAGAAGGTAAAGGGGAAAGACTCTTTTGGAACTAAAAATCAACAAATTAGAAAGGACTCTATTTATGAAACCAGATCCAATAACGAAACACGAAAAGGAAATTTTGGAAGCCTCAAGAAAGTTGACGGAACTAAGTAAAGCATCAAATGAAGATCGAAGAAAAATTCGGTTGGACCCTCCCATACAGAGGGGTTGGGAACGGAATTTTGTTCTCACTCAGCAGGCAGAGAACCGAGAAGATGCGGAAACTCTTCGCTCCATTTTGAAACACATCAATACTCGTGCCGTTAATCGTCGACGCGATTTTTGTATTCGAAATCGAAAGACTAAAAAATGGATTCCTCAAGGACAAGGGCTACAAAGGCTGTCACTATGGCAGTGGCACTACCAAAAACTTGAGTCTTCATGGAAAAAGTATTTTCGATATTTCCCGAACTCTTCGAGACCGTGGGCTAGTTTCTTTGACTTCAAGTATCCCTATCTATTTCGGCTAGATATTCGCCCAAATATCATCGAGTTCATTTACACGTATAATCTAGATCTTCGCGACACAGCTGATCGAATTCAAGACTGGCTCAGCCAGGAAAAACAAAGTCGCCGTCTGCAAAAGATGCGAGGTAAAAGCTATATGTGGAAGCGATACCCAAGAAAAGCACGGAACGATCGTCACCGTACAAAGCAGATAATTCGCAAATATATTATTGAAGGCAAGGAAATCGACCTTAGAGGAATCACACCACTTCTTCTAAGGTCGATTTCCCCACCGCCTCTAAACGAATCATAAATACTTTCTCTCGCTGAGAGATAACCCGTTGGCCGTGTGACCAGCGGCATGCAAGCCTCGTGGATAGTAAGGTTTGCATGTCCCGAACATGGCTTCAAAAACAAGCCAACACCTAGCATAGTTAGCTCAGTTGGGTAGAGCCACTCCGCAAACCGGAGTTTGTCTCGGGTTCGAATCCCGAACAATGCACTCAGGCGCTAAAAACGCCCTCTAGAAAACAAAAGGAGTCGGCGGCGGGAACTCCAGTCGTTTGAAATGAA
>JBCCKK010000322.1:0-3369 GCA_039027395.1 Verrucomicrobiota bacterium
CGGATACTATCAAGGGTTTGCTCGGTGAGTCGTGAGAGGGTGCGTTCCCTCTCTTGTTGTTCGAACCATAAGCGGTTGATTCCAGTTCTCGGCCTTTCATAAATCTCGTGCGCTCTATTTGTGAACTCCAGATAATCGATAGAACCCTCCATGAATAAGAAATACTGCCCGAAGAATAAGACGCCGACATCTCCTGAGTTCTTAGGATGGAACTTGATTTGAGCACCATCTTTTAGCCCTTCATAACGAAGCTCAAAGGGTTTGATGCGATCCACAGCCTCTGCTCCTAATGCCACCGGAATTGTTCCAGAGAACCTATTAAACTTCTCATTGGCCGGCATACTTGTCAGAAAGCGCATGAAATCGACGGCCTCTTTTTGCATCTTAGAACCTTTGTAAAGGCCATAGGTGCCTCCGCCTTTTTTGCCAGTTTCACTCGCTTTTATGGCGTCTAAGTCCCCCCATTTTTCTTCGGGAGCAGGGAGAGGGAAATCCATGATGCCTACTTCAAAATCATTTGCTCCCTGGAAAATCCCTCCGGCATCCCAGCTGCCCGAAGTTACCATGGCGGCATTTTTGAGAATAAAGCGACGAATAGCTTGCTCTCGGTCGAGTCCTAGAAATCCGGTAGGAAAAAATTGAGTAAACTCTTCTGCAAGCTCGAACAACGCGCTTACTCGTTTGTCATCGAAATCCCAAACTTCTGCCTGCCACCCACCCAGAGTTTCTATCTCCTGGATGTTGCCGTTGGTATTGGCATCTAATGATTCTGTGTAGGTATAAGTAAATGGTGTAGCGTACGCATCAAGAAACATCGTTTTGCCGTATTTACTCCCAGATATCGGAACCAGGTTGTCTCTTCCTGTTTTTTCTGCAAAATCTTTTATCGCGGAACAGATTGTGACAAGCTGACCAAGAGTTTCCGGAGGGGAGTCGCTGGTCATCCATGACTTGAAACGCTGGTTCGGAACGATAAATCCACCATTTTCTAAATAACAAGAGGTCAGCCACTCAGGCTGGGGCGTAGTTTCGAATGCCTGAATAAGATGCTGCTTAGCTTCTCGGACCAGATTCTTATTATAATAGATGCGAATCGATCCCCACGAGCTGATCGGAATGCCGTAATACGCTAATAAGGCGTCGTCGAAACCACTTTTAAGTCCATCGAAGAATGTCTCCTTCCAAGGTCTCGTTATTAAAGCATTGCGAGTTTCTGGGTCGAGACCTTCTGGAAGTGATTCATCTGTGTTATATGGATTGGGCTGATTTACGTAGGCGTCGAGATTTTCGAAGAAGAGTGCCTTAAGTTGGGCAAGCTTAGACATGCCCAGGAGACAAAGGTCTGGGGCTGTGCCACTGATGATGTGAACATTAAGAAACTGGGCGTAAACACGCTCCGTAACAGCGATCTGTTTGACTTCATATCCAGCCTCGCGGACGTGAGGGAGGTTGTTATAGTCTTCGATGATCATATCGAAGGCTTCGCGGTAGCCAGGTTCGAGTTGCCAATGGAGAATTCGAACAACTCGGTTTTCCTGTTGAAGCGGCTGGGTTCGAGTCGACACCGTCCACAAGCTCCAAATCATGGCACCAGCAACGAGAATGATTCCAACGGAGTTGGGATTAGACAATAGGTTCTTTAAAAACATAATTGGGGGATTAGTTTATGCGCTCTAGAGCGCGTTCTGCTTCATAGCCTCGGCCGCTACTTCGTGGAACTTCGTCCAGGATTCGCTGGTAAAACTCCCTAGCTAGAGAGGGATTGGACTTTTCAGCGATTGTTGCAATTTTCCAATAGACTTCCCCTTTTTGGCCAGGATTGGTAAGCCCGATTTCAAAGGCTTTAATAAAACAGGGTAACGCCTGTTCCGGTTGCCTTAAATACTTCTTGTAAGCGTTTCCCAGGATCTCCCACATTGCGGAAGCAAAGACATTATCAGGGTGCTCTTTGAGCCATGATTCTAGGGTTTTAATCCCTGTTTCGACAGAAAACGGCGTTTTATACTGTTTGAAACAGATTCCGGCAAGGCGAATAGCTGCCTCGTGTGCCTCCTTGGATTCAGGAGCCTCGGTTTGAATACGTTTGTAAACCGTGCGAGCCTTATCATATTCAATAGGATCCCCGTAATAATCTTCGGCCTCATAAATTCTTGCCATGATCAACGCAGCGGTTAGCCGGGTCGGTGTGTTCAATTCCCCTTCGCAAAGCTCTGACAAAAGAGAAAGCACCTGGGTGACTTCACTATTACCAACAGGAGGCGTGTGACGTAACGATATTGCGTAGGCGAGTTTTGATGTCTCGTATTCAGGAGTGCCCGGATCATGTTTTTCTAACTCCTGCGCAAAATGTTTTCCGACCTTCGCATACTGTTGGGAAGAAAGGTTGAGAAGTAACTCGGTCGTAGCACCCTCTGATTTTTGGGTCGTTTTTTGGCAACCGGTTGTAGCCCACATTATAAAAGGAATAACTAGGAACAAGTGACTCGGGACCTGGAAGTCTCTTTTGTTAAATACCCGTGTTAGCTTTGTAATCATTGATTTAAGAACGAGATGACATACCGAATCGATATGTAGCTGTAAAGTTCCATTTATCATTAGTCGACCGATTGAAGTATTTGAAGTGGCAAAATAGTCGATCATTGACGGACAACAATTCCGGACTTCGAAAGTCCTCCAGACTGCCTAAAAACAGGGAATTTAGAAAAAATCAAAAAAAATCAAAATTGCGGTTGACCAAAATCCGAAAATCCTTACTCTCCTCCGCCCTGTCGCAAACTAAAGTCGCGTTCAAATAGTGAACAAAGCCGGTGTAAGCGACCTCTGAAAAGTTTTTTTAACTTTTTATGAAATTGGGGTTGACCCAGTTACGAGGTGTAATACTATTGCCCTCCGCTTTTTTTCGGAAAAGCAACTTGCAGGGTTTTTTGAAGTCAGCTTCAAGCTCTTGCGTGAGTCTAGGAAATAAGATTCACATAGTTTTTTGACAGATTGAAATCGGTCATTGAAGTAACAGGTAAAAAATGTTGCTTGCAATGATTGACAGCACGTTCTGGTCCCGAGACGAATATCGGGACAAGCCGAAAATTGAATTGTGTAGAACGATCTTGAAGCAAATGTGCCAAGATTTGTTCTTCAAGATATCCCGCCCCCGCGGGATCGAGTTTATTAAAAATTTATTGGCGATCGACAGAGTCGATCTTCTATTTATGGAGAGTTTGATTCTGGCTCAGAACGAACGCTGGCGGCGTGGATAAGACATGCAAGTCGAACGAGGTTAAACGAGTTGGGTAACCAATTTGTTTGCCTAGTGGCGAACGGGTGCGTAACACGTGGGAATCTACCCTAAAGTGGGGGATAGCTCACCGAAAG
>JBCCKK010000323.1:0-3356 GCA_039027395.1 Verrucomicrobiota bacterium
AAAACTATTCGCCTCCCAGTCCATCTCGTCGACAAGCTGGCCCGAATGCGGCGAATTTCGACTCAACTGACAGAAGAACTTGGCCGTGAGCCTACTGACGAGGAGCTCGCCCTGGAACTTGACGTACCTGTTAAGAAGATTGCCCAACTACGCCGTGTCTCAATGAGACCGGCAAGTCTCAATCACATCATAGGAGAGGGAGAAGGAACCGAACTCGGGGATCTAATTGCTGACGAAACTGCAGACGATCCTGCCAATCTTCTCACAAATGACACATTGAAGCGCTCGGTGGCACAGATCTTGCCTAAACTCGACGACCGTGAGAAATTAATTATTAAGTATCGTTTTCCAATGGACGGCTCGAAGCCACTAACTTTGGAGGATGTAGGAAAGAAGCTAAATGTCACTAGGGAACGAATCCGCCAGCTCCAGAACCAAGCTTTAAAGAAAATCAAAAAAGAAATTGATGAGCTAGAGAAACCAAAAAAGAAAAGAAACACTGTAAAGAAAAAGTCTAAGAAATGAACAGCTATCGATACAATGCATCTACCCCATTCAAAAGCGGAACCGATCGCTTAAAGAATGCGATCCGCGATGTTCCTGATTTCCCGAAAGAAGGTATTGTATTTAAGGATTTGAGCCCGGTTCTTGAAGACCGACAGTTATTCCGATTAGCCATCAGCATGTTCAATGACCGCTACCAACGACGACAGATTGACACCATTATCGGTATTGAGGCACGCGGTTTTATTTTTGGGTCAGCACTTGCCTATGTTCTCGGGTGTGGATTTACGATGGTTCGAAAGAAAGGTAAACTTCCACATAAATGTCTAGAAGCGTCTTACGATCTCGAGTATGGGAGTAATGTGATCGAGATTCACGAGGACTCTCTGGAAAAAGGAATGCGAGTGCTTGTTATCGACGACGTTCTAGCTACTGGCGGGACTATGAAAGCCGCTATTGAACTTGCCCAACGCCTCGAAACGGATGTCGTTGAGGCAGCCACATTTATCGAGCTGGAATTTCTTAAGGGGCGCGAAAAATTGGGAGAAACCCCTGTCTTTTCTTTGATCACCTACTGAAAAAACACTTAAGCTTTAGAACGTTTCTTCCGATAGGACACCTTCTTTACTTTACCACGCCGTCCTCCCTTTACATCGTCTTTCAGGCCAGATGCATTTTTTAGCTCTTGAATCTGGTCACGATACAGCGCTGCCTTCTCAAAATCTAATCGCTCTGATGCCTCGACCATCTCTCTCTCAAGCTCTTGGAGGGTCTCCATAACATCAAAATCCAAATCCGCTTTCTTTGCCACTAATCGATCTGCCCCGTCTCCTTTGACAATTGTCTGTAAACTCTCTTGAACTGCCCTCTTCACCGATCTAGGAGTAATTCCGTGTTCTTTGTTATAGGCAATCTGACGCTCTCTCCGATACTTTGTAATTTCTAAAAGTTTTTCAATGGACTGGGTTTTGTGATCAGCAAATAAAATAACATGTCCATTCACATGGCGAGCAGCTCTTCCGGCCGTTTGAATTAGCGACTTCTCCGACCTCAGGTAGCCTTCTTTATCTGCATCTAGAATTGCTACCAAAGATACTTCGGGAAGATCTAAACCCTCTCTCAAAAGATTGATACCGACTAAGATGTCGAACTCGCCTGCACGCAAAGCCCTAAGAATCTCAACCCGCTCTATGGCGTCAACTTCTGCATGAATATACTGAACCTTCAATCCCGCATCTCTAAGATAGTCTGTCAGATCCTCGGCCGTTCGTTTGGTTAACGTCGTTACTAAAACTCTTTCACCCCGCTCAATACGCCGAGATGCCTCGGAAATTACTTCGTCAATCTGTCCTTTGAGTGGTCGTATTGTAATTTCAGGATCTAGCAATCCTGTTGGACGAATAATCTGTTCAACCACTTCACCATTAACCTTCTCCAATTCATAATTCCCTGGTGTTGCTGAAACATAGACCACTTGATGCATCTGAGATTCAAACTCCGCAAAATTCAAAGGCCGGTTGTCTAATGCCGAAGGCAATCGAAATCCGTGTTCGACAAGTACTCCTTTTCGAGAACGATCTCCCTCATACATTCCCCCAACTTGCGGCACCGTAGCATGTGATTCGTCAATGACGCAGATGAACTCTTTAGGGAAAAAGTCGATTAGCGTATAAGGCTTTGCTCCTGCGGGTCGCCCGCTGAGGTGTCGTGAATAATTCTCGATCCCGCTACAAAATCCCATCTCTTGCATCATTTCGATGTCATAGGTCGTCCTCATTTTTAGCCGCTGGGCTTCAAGGTATCTTCCTGTTTTTTCAAACTCTGCAATACGCTCTTCCAGCTCTTCCTTAATCCCACCAAGAGCCCGTCGCATCTTCTCGTGAGGAGTCACAAAATGTCTAGCGGGGAACAAAATTTCTTTATAAAGCTCTTCACTCACCTCTCCAGTCAGCACGTCGATCCGACTAATGCGATCGATCTCATCTCCAAAGAACTCAATTCGCATTCCATCTTCTCGATAGGATGGACCAACTTCTACAACGTCCCCTCGAACTCTGAATTTACCCGGGGTTAGTTCGATATCATTGCGCTCGTATTGGACTTCAACTAACTGGCTGAGCAGGCTTTCTCGCGACATATTTTGTCCCACCTCAATAGAAACAACCATGTTTTGATAGTCCTCCGGCGATCCCAAACCGTAGATACAAGAGACACTCGCAACCAATAAGACGTCATTGCGGGTTAATAGTGAACTTGTCGCAGAAAGCCGAAGTCGCTCAATCTCCTCGTTGATACTTGAATCCTTCTCGATATAAGTATCGGTTCTCGGTACATATGCCTCTGGCTGATAGTAATCGAAGTAACTTACGAAGTATTCAACCGCATTATTTGGAAAAAACTGCTTAAACTCGCTATAAAGCTGGGCTGCTAGCGTCTTATTGTGTGAGATCACCAAAGTTGGCTTATTGATATCCGCAATAACATTAGCCATGGTGAAGGTTTTCCCTGACCCGGTTACTCCCAGTAAGACCGAATCTTTTTCCCCGGCTCTTAGGCGCTTGCTTAACGCATCAATTGCTGCGGGCTGGTCACCTGTAGGCCTATACTCGGAAGCTAATTCAAAATTCATAAAATCAGCCAAACAGTAGCACAGATCGATACAACCTTGAGAAAAAAGATTCTCTCATTACACTTTCGGAGCTTATGCAGTCTAATGATGACACTCTTTTTATTCATCCCAACATTATTGTAAAGCGCTGCGAATACGGATTCGGGGTTTTTGCCCAAGCCTTCATCCCTTCGGGCACGATGCTGGAAGAATGCCATTGGATTAAATATAAGCGAGATGACTG
>JBCCKK010000324.1:0-3352 GCA_039027395.1 Verrucomicrobiota bacterium
CCTTCAAAGCAGAAAAAAAGTCTTTCTGTCCAAAATCGGGCCAAAGCGTGGTTGTTACGTGTATTTCTGTGTATGACAATTGCCAGAGCAAAAAATTACTCAAGCGCATTTCTCCACTTGTTCGAATTAAAAGATCAGGATCCGGGTAGTAACGCGTATACAAATGATGATCAATTGTTTTTTCATTTAACTGAGCTGGATCGAGATGTCCCAATTCAAGCTCGCGATAAATCGATTTAAAGGCTTCCACTAGCTCGACTCGCCCACTGTAACTTAAGGCTAGAATTACCGTCATACCTGTGCAATTCGAGGTTGCTGAAATTGCTTCATGTAGACTCTTTTGGACGTTCTCGGGCAAATCATTTAGTCGACCAATCGCCTGCAAGCGAATGTTCTTTTCTCCAAATCGAGACTTATACTTTCTAAGAGCGTCATTTAGTAAACGCATCAAAGCTTTTACCTCCGTCTTGGGGCGATTCCAGTTCTCAACAGAGAATGCGTAGAGAGTTAAGAATTCAACGCCCGCCCGATCCGCAGCAGTAACCGCCTCTTCAACCGAATCGGCTCCCCGTTTATGGCCTTCAATCCGAGGTAGATTCCGCTGTTTTGCCCACCGCCCATTTCCATCCATGATAATGGCTGCGTGCTTAGGCACACGTTCAAGATTCGGCAATCTGGGGGTCGAAGGGCTCACTTACCGGGAGCAAAGAATGTTTGATCACGCCGAGGACCAACAGAAATTAACCCCAGGGGAACACCTGACAGTTCGCTGATTGCCTTAAGATAAGCTCTTGCGGGTTCAGGCAGATCTCTATATCGCGTGCACTTAGAGGTGTCTGTGTTCCATCCTTTAAATTTACGGTAGATCGGCTGGCACCGGCTGAGCGCTTCTGCCCCTGCTGGAGGAACGTTCATTCGCTTTCCATCCAAGCGATAGGCAACACATACTTGAATTGAATCTAACGAATCCAGTCCATCCAAGTTGGTCAATGCCAATTCTGTGACACCACTCAGCCGACAAGCATATCGAGTCATCACGGCATCAAACCATCCACATCGGCGGGCTCGACCTGTTGTTGCACCAAATTCGCGGCCCATATCGTGCAACATGTCTCCGATCTTATCCGACTCTGTCGGAAAAGGTCCTTCACCGACCCGCGTTGTATACGCCTTGAGAGTGCCAATAACCTGAGTCACCCGGGTCGGCGGCAATCCGCTTCCTGTGCAAGCTCCTCCGCTCGTTGTATTGCTAGACGTGACAAACGGATACGTTCCGAAATCGATATCCAAATACGTCCCTTGGGCACCTTCAAACAACAGATGCTTTCCCTGGCTGTCGTATTTGTGAATGAGGTCTGTGGTATCACAGATGTAAGGCTTCAAAAATCGAGCTGCTGATTTACATTCGCGAATCATTTGGGTGGCAGAGGTCGTTTTCCAACCCAACGCTCGACACAAACGATTTGCTTCCGAGACTCGGGCCCGAATCTTTTTCTCGAGGTCTGTCCCGTCAATTAACTCATGCATCCGCAACCCAACACGATTGATCTTATCTTGGTAGGTCGGACCAATTCCTCGGCGTGTTGTTCCAATCTTTTTTCCTTTGGCCGCATTTTCCCGCTCCCCATCAAGATGGCAATGCAGCGGAAGGACCACGTGAGCGCGGTCACTCAAATAAAGGCGCTTTTCGACGGAGATCTTTTTCTTACGGAGCGTTTTTATCTCCTTCACTAAGGAAATGGGGTCGACGACACATCCATTCCCAATAATGGCCCGCTTTCCGCGCCGGAGTAACCCAGTTGGCAAAAGATGCAGAACATATTTTTTCCCACCAATGATAATGGTATGACCTGCATTGTTGCCTCCCTGAGAGCGAATTACAACATCGTGAGATTCGGTTAGCACATCAATGACTTTACCTTTTCCCTCATCCCCCCACTGGACTCCCACTAAGACCGTATTCATTTCTGACTAACGGCCTGCCGCCCAATGCTGTAATATTCGAACCCAAGAGATTTCATTTCCTCAGGATTCAACAGATTTCGTCCATCAAACACAAGTGGTGTTCGCATCATATCTTTAATCTTCAACCAATCCAAAGCTTTGAAGTCAGCCCATTCTGTAGCAATAATCAAAGCCTCAGCATCTTCCACAACATCATAAGGCCCCTCCACCAAAGGAATCGTCGGATGTTCTTTACCGCACTTACCCATTGCTTTGGGATCGTAAGTTTTAATAACAGCTCCCTCATCTAACATCTTAAGGGCCAGTTTTATACCCACACTAGAGCGGATATCATCCGTGTTTCCCTTAAATGCTAATCCGAGCTGGCCGATCTTCTTATCCTTCAACATCCAGAGGACTTCGCGAATTTTTTTGAGGAATCGGTCGAGCTGATTTTCGTTAATCTTTTCAACTTCTTTGAGCAGTTGGAAGTCATATCCCAATTCTTCAGCGATATGAATAAAAGCTGTTAAATCCTTGGGAAAACAGGAGCCCCCATAGCCTAAGCCCGCATTGAGAAACGCTCTCCCAATCCGGTGATCTGCCCCCATTCCTTCGGCAACCAAATTTACGTCGGCACCTGAAGCCTCGCAGATCGCAGAAACTGCATTGATGTAGCTGATTTTGAGGGCCAGAAAACTATTTGACGCATGTTTGATCAACTCCGCACTATTCAAATCCGTCCGCATGATCGGTGCTTTAAACGGCGTATAGATTTCCTCCATCAGGGCGAAGGCCCGCTTGGTGTTTGCTCCGACTACGATTCGATCTGGCTTCATTAAGTCATCAACCGCACTTCCCTCTCTTAGAAATTCAGGATTACTGACGACATCAAATTCCAAACCTTCCTTGCCATAGCGACGAATCGTTTCTGCTACTCGATCCCCAGTCTTAACGGGCACGGTGCTCTTGTCGACAACAACTCGGTAATCGTCCATTACTTCTGCAATAGATCGAGCCACGGTTTCAATGTAACTTAAATCAACACTTCCATCGTCCTGAGGAGGTGTCGGAACCGCAATAAATACAACCTCTGATTCGTCAACGCCCTCTTTGATTGAATCCGTAAATGTTAGTCGATCTAGTTGAACATTTTTTCGAACCAGCTCCTCTAAACCTGGCTCATAGATCGGTATTTGGCCTGAACGAAGCTGTTTTACTTTCTCAATATTATTATCGACACAAATGACTGTGTGACCCACCTCCGCAAAACAAGTGCCGGTCACCAGCCCGACGTATCCGGATCCGATGATTGATAATTTCATAAATTAGTTTTCGAATGAGATCGCTGTATCCGGGAACGCTTTTAATGTCAGGGCGAGATACAGAATGAAATCATCGTCCTGAC
>JBCCKK010000325.1:0-3340 GCA_039027395.1 Verrucomicrobiota bacterium
GCGAGCGTCGTAGATCTAGCACATTTGCCAACAAGTTTCCCCCACGCCTTGGTCAAGCGTACGCCATTGCCTTTCAACTACTGAACATGGTTGAAGAAAACGTCGCTGCTCAAGCCAGAAGACAACGTTCGATGCCGGGAGCCTATCAGGCTGAAACCGGTTTATGGTCTTACAACTTTAAAAAGCTTAAAGACTTGGGATTGAACCAACAAGAAATCACCAAATTCCTCCCTCAGGTTAAAGTGGCTCCGGTGCTCACTGCGCATCCGACCGAGGCAAAGCGGCAGATCATTCTGGAACAACACCGTGAGCTTTACCTTCTCCTAGTAGAGCTTGAAAACCAAATGTGGACACCTTACGAGCAGCAGGCCATCCGCTCTCAAATCAAGGTTGCACTTGAACGTCTCTGGAGAACAGGCGAAGTAATCTTAGCAAAACCCGAAGTAAGCAAGGAAAGAGAAACCGTCTTACACTATCTCTGCGAGGTATTCCCATCTGTCCTACACCGTCTGGATCTCAGACTTTCTCAAGCTTGGGAAAAAGCAGGCTTCACAAATCAACCGATGGATGATGTGGAAAAACGCCCAGATCTTCGTTTCGGAACTTGGGTCGGTGGTGACCGCGATGGCCATCCATTTGTTACTGCTGAGGTCACCGCTTCTTCCCTAGAAGAATATCGCAGCCATGCCTTACTAATCCTTCAAAGACAGCTATCTGAACTGCCTCACAAAATCTGTCTTAACTCAAGATATCAACCACCTCCTGAATCGATCACTCAAGGGGTCAAGCGAATGAAGGATCTTGTAGGCGAACGGCCAAATGGTCCAACCGAACAATTTCCACAAGAGACTTGGCGCCAATATGCTGGATTCTTGCATGAACGTTTGCCGATAAAATTAGTCCAAGGCAAGCCACAGATCGATGAACGCCCAGGCACCTATCAATTCCCTGCCGAGTTAGTCAAAGATCTTCAAGTTCTCAGTAAAGCTTTAAACCAAGCTGGCGCCTCTCAAATGGCAAAGGCGGATATTACACCAATCATCCGTTCCCTCAAAGTCTTCGGGTTTCACCTCGCTGCAATGGATGTTCGCCAAAATAGCGCATTTCATGACAAGGCGATCGGCCAAATCATGAGTGTCGCTGGCTTAGATGGTGAAGACTTTGGAGACTGGACGGAAAAAGAACGTCTCAATTTTTTATTAAGAGAATTACGGTCACCTCGTCCATTTCTCCATGACAGAACCTCGGTAGGACCTGAGGCGGATGCTGTTTTAGATTGCTATCGCGTGTTAACGCGACATCTCGACACCTACGGAATCGATGGTGTGGGCTCTTTGATTATTAGTATGACACAACGGCTCTCGGATTTGCTGGTTGTCTATATTCTGGCCCGTGAAGCAGGCTTAGCTCAGTTCGGTAAAAATGGCCTCTACTGCCGAGTTCCTGTGGTTCCTCTGTTCGAGACTTTAGAAGATCTTCGAAGAGCTCCTGAAATCATGCAGGCATTCTTTGAGCATCCGGTAACAACCAACACCATGCGTTGGCGTATGGGTATTCGCAAAAAAGGGGAAGAGAGTATCACGCGTCCCGCTCCTCGACCTACCCAACAGATCATGATCGGATACAGCGACAGTAATAAAGATGCGGGAATCATGGCCAGTCAATGGAGTCTTCACCGCTGTCAACAGTCTCTCACCCGAATTGCTGAGGAACGTGGGGTCAATTTGAGATTCTTTCATGGGCGAGGAGGAACGATCAGTCGAGGAGCCGGGCCAACCCACCGTTTCCTCGAAGCATTGCCGCACGCATCTCTTGGAGGCGACATCCGAGTAACCGAACAGGGAGAAACCATCGCACAAAAGTATGCAAACCAAATCACAGCTACTTATAATCTAGAGTTACTCTTGGCTGGGGTCACAGGCACAACACTGATCCACCGACACGGAGAGACCAACAACCACCATCTTGAACCAATTGCAGAAAAACTCTGCGAGTCCAGTGCTGCTGGATATCGCAAACTCTTGCAATCAGAGGGATTCATCGAATTCTATACGCAAACCACACCTCTCGATGCACTCGAAAACAGCCGAATTGGATCGAGACCTTCCCGCCGAACTGGAGCAAAGTCTTTAGAAGATCTGAGAGCAATTCCCTGGGTATTTAGTTGGAATCAGTCTCGTTACTATCTCCCCGGCTGGTTTGGAGTCGGGTCTGCGTTACAAGCACTCAAAAAGGAATCACCAAAAGAGTTTTCTCAATTGAAGAAGGAAATCCACAGCTGGCACTTCATGCTCTACGTATTAACCAATGTCGAAACAAACATCGCCAGCGTAGACTCCAAGATTATTCGTGATTATGCAGGACTTGTAGAAAATGAAGTTGTGCGGAAGCGCTTCCTGAGAGAGATCACATCTGAATACCAGCTTTCCCGAAAAATGATCAATGAGGTCTTCGGAGGCAGCGATCTAGAAAAAAGAAGGCCAAGGATGGTGAAAACCCTTCAGCAACGCGAGGCCGGACTCAACATCCTCCACCAACAACAGATTCAATTGCTGAAAAAATGGCGCGGCCTTATCAAGAAAGGTAAGGCCCGAGAAGCTAACACGATGCTTCCTGACCTGCTTCTTTCTATCAACGCAATTGCTTCTGGCCTTCGCACTACCGGTTAGCCGTCAGGCTTTAGTTTTTTACCCAAAAAAGCAAAGACCCGAATAACCCCGTAAATTACGACCAGGGAAACCACGGCAATTAAAAGGAGAGTAAGCCAAGGAGAAATGGCCCAAAGCCCCAGACCTCCTAGGACAATTCCATCCTCAGCCAGGCTTGCAACCGAATTACTAACAGGTTCAGGAGAGGCATTCATAATGAGGCGACTGCTAGCTTTCGCTGCATGACCCGCCAAACCCACCCCACCACTAAGTAGTGCCGCAATCACCGCAAGCGTTGGATCCAGTTCAGCAACTGCCGCAAATCCCAAAAAGGCGGCTCCCAGTGGCCTAATAAATGAATGAATCACATCCCAAGCACTATCTAACCAAGGAATCTTATCAGCGAAAAATTCAATAACCATCAAAGCTCCCGAAATATAAAGAATCAGCGGTTGGTCAATAATCCCCAGGCTCGCAAACTCAGGGTCGAGAACAATCCATTGCAATCGTAGTGCTAAACTTAACACAAATACGGTGAGGTAAAGATTGATACCCGCCAGTGCACCAAGTCCAACCGCAGCAATTAGCATTTCGAGTGTGTCCATAATCAATAAGAAAAAGTTCTACTTCTCGCAGACCCGAGTTATGGTTATTGAGTTCTTCAAATATATCCACCTAGGCCAAGAATGAAA
>JBCCKK010000326.1:0-3303 GCA_039027395.1 Verrucomicrobiota bacterium
CGTAGCCCTTCTTGTGGAGGCCGGTAGACTTGATTGGGATACTCGGGTTGCTGAAGTGATTCCAGAGTTCGGTAACCGGGGGAAAGAGGTAATCACTCTCAGACACATTCTTTCGCACTCAGCAGCGCTGCGGCAGGCGGATCGAGTCGAGGCGCCTAGTCGAGAAGCGATTCTGGAAATGATTTATGATCTTTCTTTGGATGAAGGACAGACGCCCGGGCTACACGCAGGGTATCATGCAGGTGGAACCTGGTTTGTGTTAGGTGAGGTAATCAAACGAGTCTCTGGAGATCCTGTGGAAGTGTTCTTGGCTTCCAATGTGTTTGAGCCGCTGGGAATGAAGGGAGCGACTTTGGGATTATCGGCGGGAGGATTACCCGAGTCTTTTGTGCCGATGTGGGATACATTTAAGCGCGATGCAGATCAAAAGCGGATTCATCCGATCTTCGGAACGGAAGCTGGACTTCGAATGCCGCGCCCAGGGCGCAGTATGATTGGACCTATTCGCGATTTGGCTCGTTTCTATGAAGAGATGCGCCGAATTTTGTTGGAGCAGTCGGACTTCATTTCAAAGAAAACACTGGACGAAATGATGGTCCCGCAGCGAGTGAAAGGTAAAGTCGACCTAACATTTGGACATCCTGCTGACTTTGGGCTCGGTTTTTATCTTCATCCTGAGAAATATAAAGTGGGCAAAGTTTCTTATGGTTATGGGCGATTAGCATCTGAAATGAGTTTTGGTCATAGTGGAGCTCAGTCTTCCTGTGCGTTCTTTGACCCTCCAAATGATTTAGTGGTTGCTTGGGTGTGTGACGGAATGCCGGGTGAACTTCGACATCAAAGGCGGGCCCGGGCCATCAATGAAGCAATTTATACAGATCTTGGCTTGGATGAATAAGAGAGCGAATTCAAGATTGCGTGTGAGAGCAAATCCTTTTAAGTTTCCGGAATGATTCATCTAGCGGCTGCCGAAGCAAACAAGAGTATTCTATCATTTGACTATCAAACGTTGATTGACGTTTGGGCCCCTAAGATTGGGGGAGCTATCGCTATCATGGTTCTCGGGCACTTTACGACTAAGATTGTGGTTGGTGTCATTGGCCGGGTTCTTTCGAAAACGAAGATGGATAAGACGATCGTTTCGTTCCTGGATAGTGCCCTCAAGATGGTTTTGCTGGCGATTGTTTTGGTCGCTGCTCTTGGATTCCTAGGAGTGCCAAACGCTTCGATGGTAGCGGTTTTGGGGGCTGCCGGTTTAGCGATTGCTCTTTCTTTACAGGGCTCCCTTTCCAATCTCGCTTCCGGAGTTCTTTTATCTCTCTTCCGTCCATTTAAATTAGGTGATGTGGTAGAAATTAACGGAGAAGTCGGGATTGTGGATGACATGCAGGTGTTGTTTACAAAAATGCACACTCCCGACAATCGCGGTTTGATTATGCCTAACTCAGTCGTTCTCGGTAGCACAATCATCAATATCACGGACAACGATACTCGGAGGATCGATTTGACCTACGGAATCGGTTATAATGATGATATCGATCACGCGAAGCGAGTTTTGAAGGAGATTCTCGATGCAGATGAACGCATTCTTAAGGATCCTGCACCGTTAATTGCCTTGGCTGAGTTAGGTGACAACAGTGTTAATTTTTGGGTTCGTCCCTGGGTGAAACGCACGGATTACCTTGATGTTATGACGCATCTCAATGAGACTGTTAAAAAGAGATTTGATGCAGAAGGCATTTCTATTCCCTATCCACAACGTGATGTTCATCTTTACCAGGTCAACAAGTCAGACTAGTATCTCAACGTGCCGCTTGTAAAATTTTCTACAAACACCTCGCTGAGCGAAGGTGCAAGACATGCTGCGGCTCTAGAACTGTCAAAATTGGCATCCGAAGTGCTTGAAAAGTCAGAAGACTATGTACAAGTGCTGGTATCTGGAGACCAAACGATGACCTTTGGAGCGAAAACTGACCCGACGGCTTACCTGGAAGTTTACAGTCTCGGAATGACGGAAGAACATGCTGGGAAGCTTTCCAGAATGTTAAGCGAGTTTCTTACAGAACGCTTTTCAATCGCTTCTGATCGGGTTTTTATTCGGATGTTGGATCATCCGCGCCCATTCTGGGGATGGAACGGAGGGACGTTCTAAATTGATTCAGGTTTCTGGAAGCTTAGGGCTTCCCACCTGAAAAATCATGATTGCTTATCTTTTTCTAACCTGTTTGTTCTGTGTGGGCGCTTCGATGGTCTGCTCTCTCTTTGAATCCACACTTCTGAGTTTGAGTCCGGTGCGCCTAGAAACGCTGCGCCGCCAAGGTAGATCCTATGCGAAAACCTGGATTCGACTCAAAGATGACATTAACAAGCCGATTGCGGCCATCTTAATTTTTAACACGGTCGCAAACACGGGGGGGGCGACCTTGGCTGGATTCCTGTTTGATAAAGCATTTGGCCCTCAATACCTCGGGTTCTTCTTGGCTGGGTTAACGATATCAATTCTTTTCATTTCAGAGATTTTCCCGAAGTTTTTGGGGGCGGTCTATGCGGAACGACTGGCGCCGTTTTTGGCGGTTCCCCTTCTCTTGCTCACTCGATTCAGTGCTCCGGCAATTAAATTGACGGACTTTATTTCCCGCCTCTTTAAAAAGAAAGGAAGTGAGCAGGAGTTTTCGGCGACAGATATTGAAGTGATGGCTCAGCTTGCGAGGGCGGGTAAAGTCATTGGAGCTGAACAAGAGAAGATCATTATCAACGCGGCTAAACTGACTTCGAGCACGGTGGCAGACGTGATGCTGCCAGCTTCGTCGATTTTGTTTCTGAATTTAGAGAAGCCAGTGGATGAAAACTTTAAAATTGCTCGAAGGGCCCTTCATACGCGTTATCCCGTAAGCTCATCGGATTCGGTTCACGATATCCATGCGTATGTGAATTTCAAAGACCTAGCGGCTCTCGAGGCGGAAGAAGATGATGAGAATGTGGATTTACGAGCGTTAGCCCGTCCGATACTAAAACTTGAACCTGAAGCTAACCTGAATCGGGCCTTTCGGGAGCTAACGGCCCGTCGTTACCACATCGCAATTGTTCGCGATAGCGAGCGGCGCGTGTTAGGACTTCTTTCATTAGAGGACTTAATAGAGGAGTTGGTAGGGGAGATTGAAGATGAATTTGATGTGACATCTGACCTCTTAATGCCGCTCGGCCCTAACCGCTGGAGAGTGGGTGGAGCAATGCCGATGGAACGTCTTTCAGGCATCATTGGTGGGGAGTGGGATAAGGTGCTCCCCGGGCAGACAGTTGCTC